>JBBSKK010000050.1:0-11061 GCA_038256395.1 Cytophagales bacterium
GGCTGTTTGGCGGCGACGATGAATCGGGCCTGTGGAAACCCACCAAATCGAAAAAACGCGCCAACGGCCACGCGGTCTGCGTGGTAGGTTACGACGACGCCAAATTCGGCGGTGCCTTCAAGATCGTCAATAGCTATGGCAAATCCTGGGGCGACGACGGCTACTTCTGGCTAACGTACCCCGACTACGCCGACTACACCAAGTACGGCTACCAGGCATACCTTCCCATTACCCAGGATTCCACCGGGGTGACTTTGGCGGGCAGCGTGTCCATCCAGTCGGCCACGTTCGTCACCAACAACGAGATTCCCTACGTGCGGAGCATCGAGGGTAAAACGAACAGCAGTACCGAAAATGAAGAGGGCATGGTAGCCTATTCGCTCCTCAATCCTCAGCGCTCGGGCAGCAGTTTCAAGTTCGTGGTCGATGTGAATCGGCTGTCGTACGTGTACCTGCTGTCAGCCAGCGTAGCGACGCCCGCCGCCCGAGAACCCCGTACCACAACGCTGTTTCCGGTGTCGGCTAAAATTAGCCCCATCATCGGGGCCAATACCAAAATGCTGCTACCGTCCGAAGACCTGCTTTACACGCTGGACAATGAGCCGGGAACGGAGTATTGGCTGTTCCTTTTTTCGGAAAAAGAACTCGACATTGAGAACTACGCCTTCGAGATGAACGAGGCACAGGGCAGCTTCACCAATCGCGTGCTGACGGCGTTCGGCAAAGACCTCGT
Organism: Cytophagales bacterium; assembly: GCA_038256395.1. Classification (GTDB taxonomy): domain Bacteria; phylum Bacteroidota; class Bacteroidia; order Cytophagales; family Spirosomataceae; genus Persicitalea. Next base: position 734 of record JBBSKK010000050.1, read on the forward strand.
CCCCTACCAGCAGGTAGAATATGACGACCGGAAAATAAACTTCACGCTGCGCGGCAAGCACGAAGGACACGTTGTGCCCTTGCTTATCAGCTTGCAGCACAAGTGAGCGCCTATTTCTTACTCATGCGTGAGCCGAGCAGGTAGCCGACAATCAGGCCGATAACCAGGCCAATAATGATTGAAGTGGTGTCGATTCCCCCTATCGGATCGGTTTCGCGGTGGGGTTGGGCGATGGCCGTGACGGCAGAAATGACGAAGAGGCAGGTGACGAGGAGGGCGTTTTTCATTAAGTCGAAGGGTTTTAGAAATTTAAAATGTCCGATTTTTTTCAAAAATAAATCAAAAATATCGGATATTTTTAAAGTGAAGCCTTAAAAACGGCGATAAACTCGGTCCCTATCCCAACTTCACTTACCACTTCAAGCCGCCCACTATGGCCTCTGGTAACGATGTCGTAAGCCAATGAAAGGCCTAGTCCGGTGCCTTGCCCGGTAGGTTTGGTGGTAAAAAAAGGCTGGAAAAGCTTGTCGATAATTTCCCGAGGAACGCCCGTTCCGTTATCTTTCACCCTGATTTCTATTACGCCCTCGCGCTGACGCGTCGATACCAGGATGGTAGGCTGGTAACTTTCCGGGTGGTTTTCTTTCTTTTTTAAAACGGCGTAAAAGGCGTTGTCCAGGAGATTGAGGATAACGCGCCCAATATCGCCGGGAACAACGGCTGTTTTCGGTAGTTGCTCATCTAAATCAAGCGTCAGCACATCTTTGGATGGCTTGTCCTTGGCGGTCATACCGTTGTAAGCCAGTTCGGCGTATTCGCGCACGAGGGCGTTTAGGTCGGTCAGTTCCCGATTGCCGCTGCTGCGGCGGCTGTGCTGTTGCATCCCCCGCACGATGGCCTCCGCCAATTTGCCATGATGCAGAATCTTCCTCTCGTTATCGGCTAGGTCAGACACAAGTTCTTGTAGTAACCCCTCGTCCCTTTCTCCTAACTCCTTTCCTCCTTCCAAAAGCAACTCCTCCAACAACTCCACATTCACCTCTGCGTAGTTATTGACAAAGTTGAGCGGATTCTGGATTTCGTGGGCGATGCCCGCCGTCAGTTCGCCCAGCGAGGCCATTTTTTCCGACTGAATGAGTTGCGCCTGGGTGGTTTCCAGTTCGGTGAGGGTGGCTTGCAGTTCGTCTTTTTGTTTTTGTAAAAGGACGTTGGCCCGCCGGCGATTGCGGCTGTTGCGGTACAGCAGAAAAGCAATGAGTATGACCGCCGCCAGCCCCGTTATCAAGGTTCGCGTCAGGATGCTGCGCTGATTCTCGGCCCTCTCGTTCTGGGCTTGCTGGGTTCGCAGTTGCTCATCGAAATCGAGCGCCTGAATTTGCTTGACCTTCTTGCGGTCGAACATCTGGTGGCGGGCGGCGGTGGCGATCTTGAAATATTGGTACGCCTTGCCTTGGTCCCTGCCCTCGTAAAATTCCGTAAGCAAGGTACTGGCGTCCAGAATGTTCTTGGGATTGTTGACCTGTTGCGCCAGTTCCAGCGACTGCTCTGCGTAAATCCGGCACGAATCCAGCGCCCCGGTTTCGTGGAAGACGCGGGCCATTTCGAAGTAGGTCTGACCGAGATTGCGCTGGTCGTTCATGGCCCGGGACAGCGGCAGACTGCGGCGAAAGTAAGCCAGCGAAAGCGGGTACTCCTTTTTGCGGTAGTGAATATTGCCCAAAATAATAAAGAGAACGCTGGTGGAATTTTTGTCCTCCTGCCGTACCGCCATTTCATAGGCCCGCAGCGCAAATACCTGCGCCGAATCCAGTTGTTTCAGCCAGGCGTAGTCCGAAGCCAGGTTCGTCAGGGCGATTTCCAGCAGGGTGGCATCACCGATTTGTTGAGCGAGGGTTTTGGTTTTGGTAAAATACTCGACTGCCCTTTGGTGGTCTTCCTGCTCGGAATACAGAATGCCGATGCTGTTGTTGACGCGGGCCATGCCCGCCAAGTCATTGTTTTCTCGCGCCACCCGCAGGGCGGCCAGGTGCGCTTCCAGGGCTTTGGCGTAGCTGCCCACGTTGCGGTAAATAGAACCCAGCCGATTGAGGTTCCGGGAGATGCCCAACGGAAAGTCGGCTCGCTCGGCCACGGCCAGGCCCTCGCGCACGTACTTCATCGCTTCCAGCGGCTCGGAGTACATGAGAACGCTGCCCAGCCGCTCCAAGACCATCGCCCGCGCCGTATCGGGCAACGTTTGAGTAAGTCGCCGCTGCAAGCTGTCCACCTGCGCCGATTGCGCGTGGACTGTCCCAACAAGGACGAAAAAGAGCCAGGCCAACGCCAGACAGCGTTTGTCGTTAAGGGGTAATTTCTCGGTCAAAGTCGAAGACAGCCCAAAAATGGAAAGGTATGAGAAACTGTAATTTAAGGTTTTTATTGATAAAAAGACCTCGCTACCTCTGGGCGCAACCTACCGCGCACGGTTTTTCCGGTTTCTACAAGGAAAATGACCAGCGGACAGCGTTAACTTATCCGAAAAGCCGCCCCCTTGCTTGAACACAGCCCCCGCAAATCATTTTTCACGAACGCGTCGTAGTCATTTTGCAGCTTTGCCGACTGCTCTTTCAACACCCCAAAAACTTCGCGGCTGTCGGCGCGTTTTTGTTGAATTTCCAAATAATAGTCCTTAGTCGCCGGGCGTCCCCGTTCGTTTTTTGAGATTCCATAAATCTAGATTTTGTTTGTTCCAACTTCAAAATTAACCCTTTATGCGAATCTCATTTTTTTATGAACAAGCCCTGATATCTGTTATGATCGGGTCACAATTCCGGCGTTGCTTCGTAAAGTTTGGCTACTTCTTCAAGATCGCCTGCTATTTTGGAATGAGCTTCGAGCGATTTTACCCAGGCTTCAACCAAAATCTGGCTTGTAGCGCTGCACGCCTGCAAGCCGTAGGAATAAGGACGCGAACCGCTGGTATGCGTAAAGGTGATATCGTGGATACAATCGTTGGGCTTATCGTCTTTTCCGATTACCCGATAACTGGCATCAATTTCAAGCCCTCCGGTATAGTAGTAATAACTGCCCTGCTCTTTACACACCAAATCCTTTTTGTCAGTTTTCAATAACGCCTCGGCCTGTTCCCTGTCGATAAACTTGGATTTCGCCCGACGCACTACGCCTTTTTTCACCAGTGACTGAAAGGGATAATCTTTCAATCCTACCGGTTTTTGTCCACTGCAATTGATGAATATTTTGTAGTCGATGGGGTAAGCTGCGTCGCCATCCTTCACTTCGACGGTCGTCACGCCTTTTTTGTGTTGGTCGGCCACGGTGGCGTAACCCGACACGATTTCCAACTTGCCGGCATCGCAAAGGGCCAATAACAAATGGCCCGACGGCAATGGCAGGGCCGCAATGACATTCATCAAAAACGGCATCACTTCTTTGTGAAAGAGCAGGTGATCTTCGGCGGGCATCAGCTCGGCGTGAAAGTTCAGCGCGTACATCAGGTCGTCCATTACTTCTTTCCAGTGGATGGGCTTTTTGTTTTCCACGGAGTCTTTGGCTGCTTCCATCTCAAAGCGCATCCCCTCGAAAGCATTGCTGAACTCATGCTTTCTACTCATTTCCTCCACAAAATCGGTAAGCGTGAACGACTCGTCCGCCAGTTTTTCAACCATTGCGGGCATTTTGTCTTTTTTGAAGGCCTTGGTCAACGCCGGGCGGCACACTCGGTCGAAGAATGTGCCGATGCGGAGGTATCCGTCGGCATCGAGAATTTTAAAGATTTCTTTCCGGTCGGTGTGGCGATAAATCTCCCGCATGGGTTCCTCTTGTTCGTATTGCAAATTCGGTAGCCATCCGTGGGCGTCGTGCATAGCGATGCTGAAACCTTCGGTCCCCTCGGCTGGGTGGTAGGTCAACTTTCCGTCTTCACCGGTCGTAAACTTACCGTGCTTTCTGGATAGGGACGACACCACATCGAAAGCGCTCAGCGAAGCGCCCAGGGTGCCGATCTTGAAATTATGAAAAGTGCCTTCTTTGGGCAAAATCTTGTGTATTGGCCACGGTGAAGCATAGTTGCCCGACGCCTCGTCGTCGTCTTCGGCCCAAACGTGGCCCGTTGCCACTACGATTTTGTTGAAGCTATGCACATCGCCGTTGCTAATCTTCAAAGTGACTTCCCCGCGCTCTGGGTGATGCTCGGCATCTACTGCCTCGGAATTGGGAAACGCTTTTACCAGGATGCCTGCTTCAGATAGATTTTTGACAATAGCTGTGTACTGCGCCTGCAAGTATTGCCCCAGGGCCAGGCGGTTGTAAACCTCTGATTTGCTTATTTTCTCATCGGCCAAGTCTAATGCTTTCAGCGTCCTTTTATCTTGTTTTCGTAGCCAGTCCGCGAACGGTACGATAAGCTCCGGTAGTTCTTCCGAAGCAATATTGGACAGGTTGCAGAGGTCAGTCGTGTTGGGGTTGTAGGGCATTCCCATGCCCAGAATATCTCCTTTTTCAAAAATGGTAATTTCGTGGATGTGGTGTTTCAGTACATCCGTATTGTCCATCAAATGCTTGAGCAGGTAAATAGCGGTTGCCCCGCTTCCGACAATAGCTACTTTTTCCATATAGGCAGATGGCTCTAGATTGGTGAATAATAGTCTTACACAAACCAGGACGTTCGACAGAATGTTTGCGCTTTGATCTACGTCTCCGTAGTCATTTATAGGCCCCATTCTGCCGCCCTGCCGCTACCGCCAGTTTGCAACTGGTGGGGATGGGGTTATTCCAAGGTCCACTCCTTATTTTTCTTCCGCAACACTTTACTCATGCCCGGTAACTCATTTTTTACCAATACATCGTAGTCGTTTTTCGCCTTCGCCAACTGCTCCTTCAACACCCCAAAAACTTCTATTTGCTGGTTTGTCGGCGGGAAATCCACGCCGTTGGCCCCGATGTCGCTGGCTAACGCACCAAGACGACCGTAGAGCTTTATGGGATTGCGGAAGGCGTCCTCGCGCGCCCCGGTGAGGTGGATGTCGTAAAGCTGGGCCGAGATTTGCGTAGCAGCGTCGTCGAGTTTTTGCAGACTGGCGTTCAGCTTTTTATCCGAAACCTGTGGCAACAGCCGCGCCATATTCGCCCGCTTTTTTTCCAAATCATTAATCAACTGCACCGCCTGATTCTGGGCGGCACGTAGTTCCAGGCTGAACGCCTCCTGTGCTGCGATGTCGGCCAATGTACCCGCCGTGTTCGGATCTTTCAGGATCTTGACGGGCTGGCTCGACGTACCGTCACCGAGATCGACCTGCGCGGTGAAGGTACCCGGCGACACGCGCGGGCCGAGCAAGCCAGAGTGGATGTCGATGTCCCACACCAACAGCGTGCGGGTGCTGTCTTTTCCGAACGTTACCCACGGCTTGCCGGGCGGCAAAGTGCGCAGCCGGGGCATTTCGGGCGAATCGTGGCGCAGGTCCCACCACACGCGGTTGATGCCCGGCTTGTTGGTGCCTTTTATACGGCGGATTTCTCTGCCGTTATGCAAAATACTAATCATCGGCGCTTTGGCCAGCGTGTCTTTCAAATAGTACTGAATCGGCACACCGTAGTTTGGCCCGCGCCCATCGCCGAGGGTGCTTTCGGCATGCCGCGTTTCGCCCTCCTGAAAGCGGTATCCTTGCCGAACAGGCAGCAGGATGTTGGCGGTAGGCCGCGATTTGGCCATTTCGCGAATCGGCGTCAGGTCGTCCAGAATGTAGAAGCCGCGCCCGTAGGTCGCCACCACCAGGTCGCCGAACTCCTTCTGCACTTCCAGCCAGTAAACCGGAGCGGGCGGCATATCCAGCCGCAGCGCCGACCAGGTGGCCCCATCGTCGGGCGAGACGTACACGCTGTTGTCGGTGCCGGCGTAGAGCAAACCTTTTACCACCGGATCTTCCTTTACGACATGAACAAAACTCAGAATGGACTTGGGAATGCCGTTGCTGATTTTTGTCCAGGTTTTACCAAAATCCGTGGTTTTCAAAATGTAAGGATCAAAATCACCCATTTGGTGCAAGTCCACGCTCACGTAGGCCGTTCCCGCCGCGTAGCGCGACGGTTCGATGTTGGCGATGGTACCCCATTTCGGGACGTTCAGATTTTGGGTTAAATTCTCCCAATTCTTGCCGCCGTCGCGGGTGAGCTGCACCTGCCCGTCGTTGGTTCCCGCCCAGATGAGGTCTTTCTGGATAGGCGATTCTTCGATGGCAAAGAGCAGGTTGCCGTCGAAGGTCATCAGGTTGTCGGTGGCGATGCCGCCCGAATTCTGCTGGTGCGATTGGTCGTTGGTCGTCAGGTCGGGGCTGATAATCTGCCAGCTTTGGCCAAAATCATCGGACTTGTGGACGTACTGACTACCCACATAAACCCGGTGCGGCGTGTGGGGCGAGAAACTGAGCGGGAAATTCCAGTGCCAGCGGTACTTCATGTCGGCGGGCGTCCAGCCGTAGCCCGCCTCGGGCCAAACGCGCACGTCGCGGGCGTGGTTGGTGCGCAGGTCATACACGTCCAGTCCGCCGTCGTAGCAGCCCGACCACACGATGTTGTCGTCAAAGGGATCGACTTTGGCAAAGCCGCTCTCGCAGCCGCCCACGGCCTGCCAGCTACTTAGTGGGATGCCGCCGCCCAGCGGATTGCTCGGCCCGCGATAGGAATAGCCGTCCTGCCGATTGCCGTACACAAAATACGGTACACGATTGTCCACCGATACGTGGTACATCTGCGCGATTGGGAGTCTGACGGGCTGAAAGGACTTCATGCGGTTGAGGGTGATGCTGGCGCAGCCGTCGTGGGCCATCATCTGGCGGTCGCCGTTCAGCGGGTCGATCCAGTAGTCGTGGTTGTCGCCGCCGCCTTTGTAACCGAAGTCGAAAGTCTTGCCGCCGTCTTTGGACAAACCATGCTTTACGCTGATGGTGTGGATTTCGTTGGCGTCGTCGGGCGCGACGGTGATGCGGCCGTAGTAGGGCGCGCGCTCCATCATGCTGTGGTCGCGCGACATCAGTTTCCAGCTTTCGCCGCCATCCTCCGAGCGGTACAGTGCCGGACTGTCCATCTCAAACAGCGCATACACCACGTTAGGCTGTCCCGGAGCCACGGCCACCGCTACTTTGCCCACGGGATTGTCCGGCCCGCCCGGCAAACCCTTAGTATGCAGCGGCTCCCAGCTTTTACCGCCATCTTTGGAACGGTACACGCCGCCGCCCGGTCCGCCGCTGTGCAGGCCCCAGGTGTTGATGTTGATGTTCCACATCCCGGCAAAGAGAATATCGGGATTTTGCGGATTCATCGCGAGGTCGTTGGCCCCCGTTTGCTCGTTCACAAAAAGGACCTGCTCCCAGCTTTTGCCACCATCTTTGGTGCGATAAACGCCCCGCTCCTTCTGCGGCCCGTAGGTGTGGCCCAGTGCGCAGGCAAAAACCGTGTTGGTATCCTTGGGGCTGACGATCACGCGCCCGATACGGCCTGACTTCGGCAGACCCATGTTTTTCCACGACTTACCCGCGTCCGACGATTTAGAAATCCCGTCGCCCAGCGAGTGCGCCGGACGAATGACAAAGGTCTCGCCCGTCCCCGCCCAGACTTGTTTGGGATAATTGGGGGCCAGCGCCAACGCCCCGATGGACGACACTTCCTGTCCGTCGAAAATGGGTTTCCAGGTCACGCCCTGGTCGTCGGTCTTAAAAATCCCGCCCGAAGCCGCGCCAATATACACCACGGCGTTGTTGCCCGCCTCGCCCGCAATGGCAATGGCCCGGTTGCCATCCGGCCCAATGAAGCGGTAGCTGAGTTGTTTGAAATCTTTTTGGTCGAGTTTTTGGGAAAAGCTCGCAGTGGCGCTGAGGGTAGCGGCCAGGAGGAGGGGGTAGATTTTTTTCATAAAACGAATGTAAGCAGGCGGGGCGGGAATGGCAAGTTTTTGCTACCCCTGAAAAATCTCCCCCTGCCCCACCAGTGGCATTTGCCCCGCCTCGTAGCCCAGCAGGGCCTGCTTGCGAGCGGTGCCCCAGCGGTAGCCGCCCAGGCCGCCGGATTTTTGCAGCACGCGGTGGCAGGGAATGAGGTAAGCCAGGTGGTTGCTGCCAATGGCTGTTCCCACAGCCCGCGAGGCGGTGGGCTGGCCGATGGAACGCGCCACGTCGTCGTAGCTGACCAGCCGCCCCGCCGGAATCCGCAGCAGGGCCTCCCAGACCTTGATCTGGAAATTAGTACCGCGCAGCAGCAAAGGCAGCGGTTTGGCGGAGTCATTTTTGGGATAAAATAAGGGTTGGATGTAAGGCAGAGTTGCTGTGTTGTCGTGAATGGCTTCGGCCTGAGGCCAGTGTGACCGCAATGGCGCGACGGTGGTTTCGACGTCATCCGGCTTGTCCAGAAAGCGCAGATCGGTAATGCCGCGCTCGGTGACGGCGATCAGGCATTCGCCAAAGGGCGTTTCGTGGATGCCGTAGCGGATGGTGACGCCCGCGCCCAACGCCCGGAACTCGGCGGGCGTCATGGCTTCGTAGGTTACGAACAGGTCATGCAGCCGACTCGGACTCGACAGGCCGACTTCGTGGGTGGTTGCCAGCAGATTAGTCGAGGTGGCTAGTTGCTCTTTGGCGTATTCCTTAGTCAAAAAGCGCACGAACCGCTGCGGACTCGTCCCCGCCCAGCGCGTGAACAGCCGCTGAAAATGGTATTCCGACAAACCCACGTGATCAGCGATCTGCCGGAGCGAGGGCTGGTTTTTGTAGTTTTCTTCGATAAAGCGAATGGCTTTTTCGATACGCTGGTAGTCGGGTGCGGCGCTGGTTGGCTCTTCCATAGTCGGCAGATTTTTTTCAAACAAAGGTAGGCCACCCGCCCGGGTGCCACAATCCACATTTTGCGGACTTTGTCGAATTCCCCTTAACTTGCTCGCCCAATCTCTTTTTTGGCATCTATGGAAAAATTCTCTGCCCTTCCGGGGCAACTAAGTTCTCACTAAAAAAATATAAATGATCCTCCCGATAGCGCTGATAATCGCCGGCTTTGCCCTCCTGATCAAAGGAGCCGACTGGCTGGTGAGCGGGGCGTCGCTGCTGGCGCGTCAGAACAACGTTCCCGATCTGGTGATTGGTCTCACGATCGTGGCCTTTGGTACCTCTGCCCCCGAGCTGGTGGTCAACCTGGTGGCGGCCTACGAGGGGCACGGCGACATCGTGTTTGGCAATGTGATCGGCAGTAATAATTTCAACCTGTTCGTTTGCATTGGGGTCATCGGACTTATTTCGCCCATTGTGGTGCAGTCTTCCACGGTTTGGAAAGAAATCCCCATTTCGTTAGTGGCGGCAGTCCTGCTTTTTTTACTGGCCAATGGCCTACTGTTCGAAGCGGGCGATGGCCTTTCCCGGGTCGACGGGTTGATCCTAATCCTGGGCTTCGGGCTGTTTCTGGGCTATATCTACGGGCAGATGAAGGGCGAAAAGAACCGGACAGCCAATAGCGCTCCAAAGACTTCCACCCTCAGGGTGTGGGGAATAATCGTTCTGGGCCTGGGTGGCCTGATTGCGGGTGGGCAGTTGGTGGTGGACAATGCCATAAAAATTGCGGTAGAGCTGGGGATCAGTCAGAAAACGATCGGGCTGACCATCGTGGCGGCGGGTACTTCGCTGCCCGAGCTGGTCACGTCGGTGGTGGCGACTTCGCGGAAAAACACGGACATCGCCGTGGGAAACCTCATTGGCTCCAATATTTTCAATATTCTGCTGGTGATGTCGCTGAGCGCGTTCCTGCGGCCCATCGACTATAACTTTTCCTTCAATAGCGAGCTTTACCTGCTGATGGGAGGCACTTTATTCTTGTTTGCGGTTATGTTTATTGGCAAAAAACATACCCTGGAAAAATGGCAGGCGGCGGCCCTGCTGCTCATTTTCACGTTGTACACGTCGCATTTGCTGGGGCTGGTATCTGTGTTTTGAATTGGCAAGCGTCTTACCAGCGCGTCAGCTTAAACTCCCAATCCGGTACTTTTTTGCGCATTTCCACCAGGTCGTCGCGCTTCGTCAGGCCGCATTTCAGGTAGTTTTGGTGCAAACGGTCCAAAGCCTCACGGTCGAGTTCGACGCCCAGGCCGGGACCGTCGGGTACAGCCACCGCACCGTCTTCAAACTTCATGCGCCCGCCCAAGATGATCTCGTCAGACTGCCAGGGGTAGTGCGTGTCCAGGGCGTAAGGCACCTGAGGCAGGGCCGCGCCCAGATGCACCATCGCCGCCAGCGAAATACCCAGGTGGCTATTGGAGTGCATCGAAAGGCCACGTCCAAAAGTGTCGCAGATATCCGATA
>JBBSKK010000051.1:0-11008 GCA_038256395.1 Cytophagales bacterium
CATCCGGGATTTGTCGGGAACGGTGGACGAAGGTTGGCTGCCCTATCTGGGGGCCAAGGAAGTCGCCTACTAATTCATTTTCTGGCAAAAGTCATCTTGACGGGTTTTGTTTTGAAAAAAACCTTACCTTTGCGGTCTGTTTTTCAAAAAAAAGTTTCGTTTTTCACCAATTTTAGCCCATCCGTCCGGGGGCTGATGTATTTCAGGGCGGTTCTTCTCATTATTTATGGCAAAAATTAGAAAAGATTTAGTGGTTCCCGATTTCAATTGGGAAACGGCTGACGACAAGGGTTTTGGTACGGGCTACTCCGACGCGGACCGCACACGTCTGGAAGAGATGTACGGCGACACAGTTTCTACTGTCCAGGAGAAAGAGGTTCTGAATGGCACGGTGGTAGGCATTACCGACCGCGAAGTGATTTTGAACATTGGCTTCAAGTCCGATGGTATCGTATCGTCCAACGAATTCCGCGACTTGCCCGACCTGAAAATCGGTGACGAGGTGGAGGTTTACGTGGAAACCCAGGAGGATTCCAACGGACAGTTGATCCTTTCGCGCAAGAAGGCGAAAGTCATCACGGCCTGGAACCACATTCAGGAGTCGTTCGAGGGCGATCGGGTGATGGACGCCACCGTAAAGCGCCGCACCAAGGGCGGTCTGATCGTGGATGTGTACGGTATCGAGGCATTCCTGCCCGGATCGCAGATCGACGTGAAGCCCATCCGCGATTTCGACGTGTTCGTCGGCAAGCGCATGGAAGTGAAAGTCGTGAAAATCAACCACGCCAACGATAACGTGGTGGTTTCGCACAAGATATTGATTGAGAAGGATCTCGAGGCGCAGCGCCAGTTGATCCTCAACAACCTCGAGAAAGGTCAGGTACTGGAAGGTATCATCAAGAACATGACCAATTTCGGTGCCTTTATCGACCTCGGTGGTGTGGACGGTCTGCTGCACATCACGGACATTTCGTGGGGCCGCATCGGTCACCCATCCGACGTGCTGTCGCTGGATCAGAAAATGAACGTCGTAGTCCTGGACTTCGACGAAGCCAAGAAACGTATCTCGCTGGGCTTGAAGCAATTACAGGCCCATCCATGGGACTCCCTGCCCGCAGAGATGGGCGTGGGTACCAAAGTGAAGGGCCGCATCGTGAACGTAGCCGACTACGGCGCGTTCCTCGAAATCATTCCGGGCGTGGAAGGTTTGATCCACGTATCCGAAATGTCCTGGTCGCAGCACCTGCGCAACCCGCAGGAATTCCTGAAAGTCAACGACGAGCTGGATGCTGTGATCCTGACGATGGATCTGAACGACCGAAAGATGTCGCTCGGCATAAAGCAGCTCACCGAAGATCCCTGGACGCAGGCTTCATTGCAGGAAAAATACGCTATCGGCAGCCGCCACACGGGTATTGTCCGCAACCTGACCAACTTCGGCCTATTCCTCGAACTGGAAGAAGGCATCGACGGACTGGTTCACGTATCGGATCTTTCCTGGACTAAAAAGGTCAAGCATCCCTCCGACTTTATCAAGGTGGGTGAGAATCTTGACGTAGTTGTCCTGGAACTCGATGCGACCAACCGCCGCCTGGCCCTGGGTCACAAGCAGTTAGAAGAGAATCCCTGGGATACTTTCGAGACGCTCTTCGAGCCAGGTTCGGTGCATCGCTGCACGGTTCTCTTCAAGGGCGACAAGTTCGCGACGCTCGAACTGCCCTATGGCATCGAGGGCATCGTGGCCATCAAGAATCTGGCGAAGGAAGATGGCTCCATGCCCGAAGTTGGCGAGAGCCTTGACTTCATGGTGCTTGAGTACTCGAAGGAGGAGAAGAAAATCGTGCTGTCGCACGCCAAAGTCTGGCAGGGCGGTACGGTGGAACCCAAGGCTTCCAAGAAGTCTAAGTCCGCCGCCAGTTCTTCTTCAACCTCCTCTTCCAGCACTTCCAGCGATAGCGCTGCCACTACCTTTGGTGACCTGGACGTACTATCGGCTCTGAAAGAGCAGATGGAGGGTACGGAGCAAAAAGGCAAAAAGGCCACGAAGAAGGCCGAAAAGCCCGAAGCCAAGCAGGATGACGAATCCGGCGATGACCCACGGCTCACTCCCACCGCCGAGGAGGTGATGGAAAAGCCCCTCCCCGAAGAGGTGGAGAAAGAGGCCGAATACGCCATCCAAAAGGCAGACATCAATCCGATCGCCAACAAGCTGGACGCTCTAATTGACGAAGCCGAAGCGGAGAACAAGGACGCTGAGCCTGCATTGGAAACTCCGGCAATCGAAACCGAAGCCGAGAACCCATCGACCGACGTCGAGAAAGTAAACGCCGAAAAGATAGCCGAAGCCAAAGAAGAGATGGCTGATGCGAAGGCGGAAGAGGTGAAAGCCGAAAAAGAAGAGAAATAAGCGGATAGAGTCCGATTAATTTCTAAATTTGCCGTCCGGTAGCGGGCGAAAGCGGGCAACCGGACGGCAAAAATGGTTCCGTGGCCGAGTGGCTAGGCAGAGGTCTGCAAAACCTCGTACAGCGGTTCGAATCCGCTCGGAACCTCAGCATTTTTAAGTTACAGGGATTGGAGAAATACCATTTGTGAAAGTCAAAACAATTGGCTCGTACAAATGGTATTTTCTTGTAACGAGCCTGCCGAAAGGCTAACAAATGGGCCGTTGTACGACGTATTTAGCCCTTTTAGCTTAGAAAAAATATAAATAGGCGGCTGAGGCAAAATATAGTCCGAATCCTTTTGTGGATAAAAATTCGTGGAGTAGATTTGCGCGTTGATTCGGCAGGAGTTCCCCTTTTTGAGCTTAACGGTGGCGAAAAAGACATTTTATAAGAAAAAATTACCCCTTGAAATGAAACGATTTATTGCAGGACTACTGCTTTTTTGTCTTCCTCTATTTGCCTTGGCACAAGACCCCGCCCCGGCAGCCGACGATGCAGTGACGGCAAGCGGTGCCGACGTTGCCAACGGAGAAACCATTTTCTCCCAAAACTGTGCCAGTTGCCACAATACCTCCGCTGAAAAGTCAGTAGGACCTGGCCTGAAAGGCGTTCAGGAGCGGCACGAGTTTCCGTGGCTGGTAAAGTGGATTCACAATTCTCAGGCCATGATTGCGGCGGGCGACCCAGCGGCGGTGGCACTGTATAAACAGTATAATCAGGCCCAGATGACGAGTTTCCCCAACTTGTCAGAAACCGATATTAAAGACATTCTGGCGTACGTGGAAGTAGCCAATGCGGCTCCGGCGGCAGTAGCGGGCGCTCCGGCGGCAGCGGGTGGAGCCGTAGCGCAATCGGGCGCACCTTCGGATCTGTTTGTTCTGGTTCTGGTAGCTTTGCTGGTCGTGATGCTGCTAGTGTTGGGCGTTTTACTGGTGGTAGTTACCCTGCTTTCCAAAGCAGTAAGCAGTGACGCGGTAGCCACCCAAACGGGCGCTCCCTTTATGGAGCGGCTAAAAACTACTTTGACTAAAACGGCCAGCAACCCGGCCATTCGCTCGGCTACGATTTGGGTGTTTGTCTTATTAGTTACCAAAGCGCTTATCGACGGAGCCTTCGACGTGGGGGTACACCAGGGTTACGCGCCCAAGCAACCCATCGCTTACTCGCACAAGCTGCACGCCGGCGAATACAAAATCGACTGCAACTACTGCCACACGGGTGCCAACCGCAGCCGCTCGGCCCACATTCCATCGGCCAATATTTGTATGAACTGCCACGGCGTAATAAAAAAAGAATCGCCCGAGATTCAGAAAATCTACGCCGCCATCGAAAACAACCAACCTATCTTGTGGGTGCGCGTTCACAACCTGCCCGACTTTGCCTATTTCAACCACGCGCAGCACGTAAACGTGGGCGGGATCCAGTGCCAGCAGTGCCACGGCGAAATTCAGACTATGGAGGTGGTGGAGCAGCGCTCTTCCCTTACCATGGGCTGGTGCATCGACTGCCACCGCCAGACAGACGTCAATACCAAGGGCAACGCTTACTACGATAAACTTGTGCAAGTCCATAACGAAGGCAGCAAGGACAATCTAAAAGTGGCGGACATTGGCGGGTTGGAATGTTCAAAGTGCCATTATTAAATCAACTCCGGATCGCGCTGGCGATCCGGAGTTGATGATGAACAATTATGGGCTGTTAAGTCCAAAAAAGAGATTCGTATAGAACAGTTTTATGGAACATACAAATAAGAGGTATTGGAAAGGTCTGGAAGAGTTGCGAAACGATAAGGACTTTGTTAAGAATGCCAATAGTGAATTTGCCCCCGCCCCTCCCACCGAAACACAATACGAAAGCCTGGTGGATGGCATGGGTAGCCACCGCCGGGACTTCCTGAAAGTGCTGGGTTTCGGCATGGCCGCCGTATCGCTGGCCGCTTGCGAAACGCCTGTCCGGTACGCTGTTCCTTACCTCAACAAGCCCGAGGGCGAATATCCAACCATTGCCAACTGGTACGCTTCCACCTACGCCGAGGGCGGCGACTATGCTAGTGTGCTGGTAAAAACTCGCGAAGGTCGTCCCATCAAGCTCGAACCCAACAACCTTTCCAGTATTTCCAGCGGCGTTAGCGCTCGGATTCACGGGTCGCTGCTGAGCTTGTATGATAATGACAAGCTGAAAGGCCCTGCCAAAGGCACGGACACCAAAGTCAGTTGGGAGCAGGTGGACAAGGAAATCATGTTGCAACTGGCCCAGGTAGCTGGTCGGCCTATTCGCCTGGTGTCCACCACGATCATTAGCCCTTCGACCAAAGCGGTGATTGCCGATTTTGTCGGGAAGTATCCTACGACCACGCATATCCAATACGATGCTAACTCGTCATCGGCTCTTTTGAAAGCCAACGGTGGCAAAGTACCCGCTTACGATTTTAGCCAAGCCAAAACCATCGTCAGCATCGATGCCGACTTTCTCGGTACCTGGATTGCCCCCATCGCCTTCGCCAAACAGTACGCCGAAACGCGGAAGTTGAGCAGCGCCAAGGGAGGCAAGAAAGACATGTCGCGGCACTATCAATTTGAGTCGCAGCTTTCGCTGACGGGTTCCAATGCCGACTACCGCGCAGCGGTGAAGCCCTCGCAGATTGGTCTGGTAGTAGCCGCTCTTTATAACAAAGTAGCGGGCAAAATGGGCGGAGATTCCGTTTCGGTCGCCGCTGTCAGCGTGCCTCACCTCGACCAGGCTGCCGCCGACCTGATCGCCGCCAAAGGGCAAGCGCTGGTCGTTTGCGGCGTGAATGACGTCAACGTGCAGAACCTGGTTCGCTCGCTCAACAATATGCTGGGCAGCAACGGTACCACCATTTCGGGCGCCGCTTACAACCTGCGGCAGGGTGATGATCTAGCTATGAATGGCTTCATCGATGAACTGAAAGGCGGCGGCCTGGGCGCGGTCATGTTCCTGGACGCCAATCCGGTGTACGACCACCCGCGCGGGGCCGAAATCGCTGCCGCACTGCCCAAGGTGCCTTTGAGCATTTCGTTTGCCGACCGACCCGACGAAACGGCTTCATTAACCAAATACATTTGTCCGGCTTCGCATTACCTCGAATCCTGGGGCGACGCCGAGCCACGGACGGGTTATTTTAGCCTTACCCAGCCGACAATCAGCCTGATTTTCAATACGAGGCAGTCGCAGTCGAGCCTGTTGAAGTGGGCGGGCAACAGTGAAGACTACCACGATTACGTAAGAGCTTACTGGCGCAGTAACATGTACTCGCAGGCTTCGGGCGGGAATTTCGATCAATTTTGGTTGAAAGCTCTGCACGACGGCGTCTTTGAACCTAACGCCCCCACGAACCCGACAGGAACCGTCAACCAGCCATCGGCGGGTTTGCCAACGACCGCGCTTGAAATGAACAGTATCGGCGACGCCGCTGCGCTGGCCAAAACGTACAAAGCCAATGGCTCAGGCTTAGAACTTGTCCTTTACGAAAAAGTGGGCATGGGTACCGGAAACTTGGCCAACAATCCCTGGATCCAGGAATTCCCCGATCCGGTCACGAAGGCTTGCTGGGATAACTACGCCTGCCTTTCCCAAGCCACCGCCGCCGAACTGGGCGTGGAGCAGGGCGACCTGGTGAGTGTCGATTTTAAAGGAAAAGCGCTGGAAATGCCCGTGGTCGTCCAGCCCGGTCAGGCAACTGGTACGGTGGCGGTTGCCATCGGCTACGGCCGCACGAAGGCCGGTAAATCGGCCGACGGTGTCGGCGTAAACGCTTATCCCTGGGGTACTTTCAACAACGGCTACCTTTCGTTCCGGCCGGGT
This sequence comes from Cytophagales bacterium, assembly GCA_038256395.1. Taxonomy (GTDB): domain Bacteria; phylum Bacteroidota; class Bacteroidia; order Cytophagales; family Spirosomataceae; genus Persicitalea. The sequence continues at coordinate 6,273 of JBBSKK010000051.1, forward strand.
GAAGTCACTTTGACCAAAAGCGGCGGCACCAAAGCAATTGCCCAAACCCAAACGCACGACACGGTCATGGGACGCGAGTCGGTGTTGCAGGATGCCGTACTGGGCGATTACCAAAAGAATGTGATGGCGGGCCGCTTTGTCCCAAAAGTGGAAACATCCGATGGCCCCAAACCAGCAACGGACATCACCCTTTGGGACGGCCACCAGTACCTCAACCACTCCTGGGGCATGATCGTCGATCTCAATTCCTGCACGGGCTGCGGGGCATGCGTCATCGGCTGCCAGGCGGAAAACAATATCGCGGTCGTGGGGCGGCAGGAGGTTGTCAACCGCCGCGAAATGCACTGGATGCGCATCGACCGCTACTACAGCAGCAAGTCGGCAGAGAGTCTTGACGATTTGGAAGAGGCGGCGGAGAATCCCGAGGTGACCTTCCAGCCGCTGATGTGCCAGCACTGCAATAATGCGCCCTGTGAGACGGTTTGCCCGGTACTGGCAACCACGCACAGCTCGGAAGGATTGAACCAAATGACCTACAACCGCTGCATCGGTACGCGCTATTGCTCCAACAACTGTCCCTTTAAGGTGCGCCGCTTCAACTGGTTCAAATACTTCAATAGTGACGATTTCGATTATCACTTCAACAATGAACTCGGGAAGATGGTTATCAATCCCGAAGTTACCGTTCGCTCGCGCGGCGTTATCGAAAAATGCTCGATGTGCGTGCAGCGGATTCAGGAAGGAAAATTGTATGCCAAAAAGGAAAGAAGACGCCCCGTGGATGGCGAGATTATCACCGCCTGCGCGCAGACTTGCCCAACTAACGCGATCACTTTCGGCGACATGAACGATCCCGAAAGTCGCATCACAAAAATCCTGGAAGTGGAGCGCGAAGGCCGGGCCTTCCATATGCTGGAAGAAATCAACGTGCGTCCGCAGATTTCGTACTTGACCAAAATTCGCAACAAAGCAGTCGAGACCCCCGGCATGGCCGATGCTTGATTATAGAAATAACAGAAAATATATATCCTAAAATTCTAGTCGTATGCATGTTACCTCACCCGTAAGACCGCCGCTCGTTACCGGCGCAAAAACGTACGCCGACGTAACGGAAGATATCTGCCGCCACGTGGAGGCCAAGCCAACCAAAGAATGGTGGGTTGCATTCATTATTTCATTGGTTGTCCTTATCTACGGTACTGCCTGTGTATTCTGGACCTGGTGGGAAGGTCTGGGCGTCTGGGGCTTGAATAAAACGATCGGCTGGGCCTGGGACATTACCAACTTTGTGTGGTGGGTGGGTATAGGACACGCCGGCACGCTAATTTCGGCCATTCTCTTGCTTTTCCGGCAGAAATGGCGGACATCCATCAACCGGGCGGCGGAGGCCATGACCATTTTTGCCGTACTATGCGCTGCCTCCTTCATTTTGATGCACATGGGGCGTCCGTGGCTGGCTTATTGGGCATTGCCATTGCCGAACGCCTTCGGCTCGCTGTGGGTAAACTTTAACTCACCCCTGGTGTGGGACGTATTCGCCATCAGCACCTATTTCTCGGTTTCGTTGGTTTTCTGGTACATCGGTCTGATTCCTGACCTGGCCACTATCCGTGACCGCGCCCGTAACAAAGTGTCTCGCTTCATTTATGGTTCGTTGGCGATGGGCTGGAATGGCTCAGCCAAGACCTGGTCACGCTACGAATACATCAGTTTGATTCTGGCGGGCTTGGCGACGCCACTAGTGCTGTCGGTTCACACCATTGTAAGTATGGACTTTGCCACATCGGTCAGTCCCGGCTGGCACACGACGATTTTCCCACCGTATTTCGTAGCGGGTGCTATCTTCTCCGGCTTCGCGATGGTGCAGAACCTAATGCTCATCACTCGAGTAGTGTACAAACTAGAAGATTACATCACGATCGAACACATCGAATCGATGAACAAGGTCATCACGCTGACGGGTTCGATCGTGGGCGTGGCTTATATTACCGAGTTCTTCATTGCCTGGTATTCGGGCGTAGAATACGAAAGCTACGCTTTCATCAACCGCGCTACGGGCCCCTACTGGTGGGCTTATGCTACGATGATGACCTGTAATGTCGTCACCCCGCAGCTTTTTTGGTCGCGGTACATTCGCCGCAGTGTCACCTGGACGTTCTTCATCGCTATTCTGGTCAACATCGGCATGTGGTTCGAGCGATTCGTAATTATTGTTACCTCGCTGCACCGCGACTATCTGCCATCGAGCTGGGCCATGTTCTCGCCGACCATGTTCGACATTGGTGACTTTATCTTCTCGTTCGGCTTCTTCTTCACTTTCTTCCTGCTCTTCTCCAAGTTCCTGCCCGTGGTCAATATGGCGGAAGTGAAAGCAGTACTTCGATCTTCTTCCGAAAATCTACCTAAGAAGGTGGCGGGCGTAGCTAAAGGCGAACGCGTGACCAGTCCAACTTATAATAAAGACGCTCAGTAATTTTCAATCCATAGTATCATGGCAAATTCTCACGGAAAATATTTGGTTGGGGTGTATGACGACGACGAAGTCATCCTGCACGCCGTTCCTAAGCTCCGCAAAGCGGGGATCAAAATTTCGGAAGTGTATTCACCCTTTGCCATCCACGGCATGGACGACGCCCTGGGGCATCCCCGCACCCGCATCGGTATTGCGGCCTTCATCTTCGGCGTCACAGGCTGTATCTGCGGTCTGACATTGATGATTTGGACGATGGGCATCGACTGGCCGATGATCGTCGGCGGCAAAGACCCGATCTCCATTCCCAACTACATCCCCATCACTTTCGAGGTGACGGTGCTTTTCACCGCCTTCGGCATGGTAACGGTGTTTTTCATTACCAATGGTCTGGGTCCAAGCCTGGTCAACCCCAATATGTTCGATCCGCGCTCGACCGATAATAAATTTGTGATGGCCATCGACTTGAAGGGCAATCGGCTGACGGAAGCCGAAATCACGCAGCAGTTGCGGGATACGGGAGCCGAAGAAGTGAACATCAAACAATTCTAATTGAACGGATGATGAATTTTAGATATAAATACGTGCTTGCCGTAGTTGCTCTGGCCATTTTCGCCAGTAGCTGCGGCCACGACTACAACGATACGGGGGTGGAATTCGCCCCAAATATGTACTATCCCCTGGGCTACGAACCGTATCGGCAAATTGAGCCTAACCCCATCAACCCCATGGGATTGAATATGCGCCTCCCTGTGGCGGGTACGGTTTCCCGCGCCAACTACGACACGAAATTTGGCTCAGGTGACTCGGCCACGTTCAATTTGATGATGTACAACATCCCCGCAGACAGCATCAGCATTGCCGAGCGCACGCTAACGAATCCGGTTCCTCTGACTGAGGAGACTCTGGCTGAAGGAAAAGTGCTTTACGAGAGATACTGCCAGCACTGCCACGGTGCGGGTGGAGCGGGCGACGGCACCGTCGGAAAGGTTTACAAAGGCGTACCCAACTACAAAGCTCTGGAAATGAACGGTGGCCATATTTTCCACGTCATCACCCATGGCAAAGGCCGGATGTGGCCCCATGGCTCACAGGTAGATCCCGAAGAGCGTTGGAAAATCGTCCACTACGTCCAGCAGCTCCAAAAGCAGTAATTGTCCATTATCCATTGTTAATTACGGTCCGCCGCTGCGGTTCATTAAAGAAAGATGGCATCAGTACACGCAATACCTTCTGTTGAGGAAGAATTCATATTTACCTCGGGTGCAAAAACCAAACTGCTGATCGGTGGCGGCATTGGACTTGCCATGGTTTTGATCGGCGCATTCCTCCTGGCCACTGGCTCGGGCCACGAAGCGGCGGAAGCCGTACATGGTGCCGCGGCCGGTGCCGCCGAACACGGCGAAGAAGCTGCTCACGGTTATAATTGGATGACCCGCATTTGGGCCAATATCTGGATGAACGCCGTTTATTTTACGGGTATTTCCGTTATCGGCATGTTTTTCATGTCCTATAACTACCTGGCTGAGGCAGGATGGTCGGCGGTATTCAAGCGCGTACCCGAAGCAATGCCTGCTTTTTTACCTGTCACCTTCGTCATAATGTTGATTGCTTTTTTCTTTGGTGGCCACGATATATTCCACTGGACGCATGAGGAACTGTACGAAGTAGGCAACAAGCTGTACGACCCCATCATAAATGGTAAAAGAGGCTTTCTGAATACGCCATTTTTTCTAATTCGGATGGTCATCTACTTTGCCTCCTGGTACTTCTTGTGGCGGGTACTGAGAAACCTGTCTCTGGAAGAAGATCGGATTGGTGGTACGGAAAATTATTATAAGTCAATCCGTTATGGTACGGCATTTCTGTTGGTTTTTGGTGTTACTTCATCGACTGCGGCCTGGGATTTTGTGATGTCCATCGACACGCACTGGTTTAGCACAATGTTCGGCTGGTACACCCTAGCAAGCTGGCATGTGAGCGGCCTGGCGGTAATCACGCTGACAGTAGTGACGCTTCGGGAAATGGGTTACCTCCGCGCTGTCAACAACAGCCACCTGCGCGACTTGGGTAAGTTCGTTTTTGCCTTCAGTATTTTCTGGACTTACGTGTGGTTTGCGCAGTTCCTGCTTATTTATTACGCCAACCTGCCCGAAGAAGCGATCTACTATCGCTCACGATTCAGCGGTTACGGCGGCATTTACAAAGCCCCGTTTTTCATCAATCTTTTTCTAAACTTTTTCTTCCCCTTCCTGGTTCTAATGAC
>JBBSKK010000052.1:0-11001 GCA_038256395.1 Cytophagales bacterium
CGATGGTCTTGAAGGCGGCGAAGTAGGTGAGCATCGAGTACAACGCCGACTCGACACTGAGGAAAAAGACCGCTGCCGAGAAAATGAACACATTAAGTACCAGAATCACGTCCCCCACTTTCAGAAAGCGCGACTTGCGGCTTACAAGCAACGCCAGGGCTTCCGTACCGTCCAGCACCGCACCGCCTCGCATGGCAAGGCCGATACCTGCCCCGATGAAAAAGCCGCCGAAAACAGCCGTTAGCAGCGAGTCGGGCGTCACATCGGGGTAAGGTACCACCAGCAAACAAAGTGCCAGACCCGCGATGGCCAGCACGCTGCGTATAGCGAACGTGCGGCCAATGTATCGGTAGGCCAGGACAATAAATGGCAGGTTGATGAGCGGAATCAACACCGCCAGTGGGAGATCGAAGATCTCGCTTAGCAGCATTGAGATACCCGTTGCTCCGCCATCGATGAAGTTGCTGGACATAAGAAAACCTTTGAGGCCCATACCTGCGCTCCCGATGCCCAGCAAAATGAGGAAGGTATCTTTCAGGATAAACCCGATTCTGGTATTTCTTTGTTTGGGCATTTTTTTGGTGGTGAAGTTTGAGACAGCCGAGCCAAAGTCCCATTTTGAACAGGAGTTCAGGCGCGTGGGTTCACCATTAGAGTCGCGGCTTCCCTTTCGCCGGATTTCATGGATAAAATCTCCTGCCAAAACTTGCGTATGAACTCCCACTCCCTCCGCCCGCGAGGCACCCTCGTGCGCCCGCGAACTTCTTGGACAGCCTTCACTTCTTCTTTTTGGAGTTCGCCATCGAGTTTAGAAAGGGCATAAATGCCACCGCCCAGGCCCATCAACAAATCAGGTGAATTCATGACGTTTTAGAAATTAGGTTATTAGCTGTAAGATACTTTTTATGGAAAATAAAATTGTACGATATAGTCATAAAATTGTATTTTAAATTCGGCTGATTGTATTTTTCTGAAACCTAATACCCAGATAACCTAAGCAAACGAGTGCGCCGCTAACTGGTGAAACACCCGCTCGTCCAATCGGAAGCGATCATTGAGTGTCAAACTGCTACGGGCAGTGAACAGGGCATAGTTTACCGCATTATACAGCAGCCAGTAGGTGAGCTCCGACTCAAGCATCCGCTCTTCGAACCTAAGTCTCTCTTTGGCCTGCTTGACCAGCTGTGCCGGAATAGGAAGTGCTTTCAACAGTGACGTATCCGCTCCGGGAGCTACCGTTTTTTGAAAATGATTATAAACCTTCGTCGTGAGCGTATGCTCGGTGGTCAAGTGTTCGGCGATGAGGTCGCGCAGGTGTTCCTGGAAAACCTCGATTGTGAGCGCGCTGTGGTGGATTTTGCGAATCTCCGAGCGAGTCTGCCGCGTTCGCAGCGGAGCGGTACTTTTAAGCGGCTGCTTTTTCTTGCGTCCTCCGGCCTCCTGGCGAAGCCATGCCCGGTAGGTGGCCAGGCTGTCGAAAGAATCCGCCCAGCCCATCAGGCCATTTTGGCAAATGTTTCGATACAGGCTACTTCCCAGCCGGGTAGTGGGGTCAAGTAATGCCGTCAGCGACTGCCCCTGTATGCTGAACGGTGTCTTGCCGTTGTAGCTGTTAGTCAGCGTCAGGCTGCGGTGCAGGGTTTCTGTGCCAATCTGAACGGTCTCAGGCAGGCCGATACTTATGCTGAACTCCCCGGTAGTCGTATGTTTTATGACAAGCTTATAATCCGGCACCAGTTCGTCAATTACCTCCTGTATAGCAGCATTCGGCACAATCGTATAGTCTGCGCTCTGTATGCCGAAGAGCGTTTTGCGTCCACCGGGTATTTGTCCCACTACCAATTGCTGGCGATCGGTGGCAATGATATCGTAGCTAGGCAGTAAATCTGCCAGCCATACTGATTCGATCGGAAAGCAAATGTCCTTCCAGTGGCCTGTAATACGAGGTTCCGTGGTAATATAGGTCATAAAGTTTGCGTTTTTATTTTTACAGTTGTAAATTTACGGCCATAAAAAGATATTTCAAAATACCGCCGCCCTATTTGTCCATTTTTTCATCAAAATCAGGCTTTTATATGAAAACTTCCCTATTACTTACCCAAAAAGTAAAAGTGGCCGCGCTGCTGTTTCTGGTGATGGCATTTGTGGTGCTTTTTTCTCTGCGCGTGGACAATCAGGCACATCACATGGACGATGCCGTCACGACTGTTTATAAAGACCGTCTTCAGCCCGCCCTGATTATCGTGTACCTAAGCGAGAAGCTCCACGCCAAGCGCAATCTGGCCCAGATCCAGTCAGAAATCGGGCGGGAGATTGTCCAGGGGGCGCACCGCGATGCAGCCGGGGTGTCGGTCATTACTGCATTGACGATCGCCGTGGCTGTCATCATCGGGATTCTCATCCAGAGCCTGGTGCATAACGCCCGCTTTCTGGATAGGAACCCGTCGAAAATTCATTTTAATTAACCCAAAACAGAACAACAATGAGAACTATCCATTCTTTTTTCGTTACCTTTTGTGCGATGCTATTCAGCGGCTTCGAGGCCCTTTCCCAGGAGGAACAAAAGATAAAAGTCGATCCTGGCGTGTCGGTTCACAACTACAAGCATCCCCACAAAGCCAAAATGGCGGACAGTATGCAAAAAGTCCAGAATCGCCACCGCTTTCCATCCCGGGTAGGCATCGTGCCTCGGGCCGTGATTGCCCCCAGGGCCATCGTCCAGCCCAGCACGCCCAAGTACAAGCAGCGTTCGGGCTGGTCTATTTTCAAGGATTCAAAGCCGATGCCCACGCGATTGAACCCGCTGACGAATCCCGGCAACTACAAGACACAACATTAGTTGGGCGGCTACCCACCCCAGGGTGGATGTTATTTAAAAAAATAAATGAAGACTAAGAGAAGCATTGTCAAGAAAGGGCACGTAGTAAAGCCGATGATCGGGCCGGTTTTCAACCCCATCCGCGATCTGGCCGAAAGCGGGCGACTTTCCGGTGTATTGCTGCTGGTTGCTACGGGCGTGGCGATGGTCTGGGCCAATTCGTCGCAAGGCACGAATTTCCTGGCTTTTTGGGAACACAAAATCGGCTTTCCCCCGCTGGAGAAAACAATCGGTCACTGGGTCAATGACGGCCTGATGGCCGTCTTTTTCTTTTTTGTGGGGCTGGAGATCAAGCGTGAAATCCTCGCCGGGGAGCTCTCGGACTGGCGGCAGGCCGTGCTGCCAGTGGTGGCAGCGCTGGGCGGGGCTGTCGTCCCGGCGGCAATTTACCTGGCTTTCAACGCCGACACCATCACCGCCGACGGCTGGGCCATTCCTACCGCGACAGACATCGCATTTTCACTCGGGATGCTGTCGCTGCTGGGCAAGCGGGTTCCCTTCGCCCTGAAGGTATTGCTCACTGCCATCGCTGTCATCGATGATCTGATTGCCGTGCTTGCGATCGCAGTTTTCTATACCCACGAGATCCACGCTGAAATGCTACTCGGCGCGGCGGCTACTTTGGCGGTGCTTTTCGCGCTCAATTACTTTAAAGTACTACGCTTCGCCTTTTATCTGATTCCCGGCCTGCTGCTTTGGTTTTTTGGCCTTAAATCGGGCGTCCACGCCACCATTGCCGGGGTGCTACTCGCCATGACTATTCCTCTCGACCAGGTAGACGACCTGGAACACGCGATGTACAAGTATGTCAACTACCTCATTATGCCAATTTTCGCCTTGGCCAATACCGGCATCGTGCTGGCCGGAGACGTATCCGCTTTATTGACCTTACCACTGAGCCTGGGTATTGTGGCGGGACTATTTTTGGGGAAACCTCTGGGCATTGTCCTATTTTCCTGGGGCGTCGTCAAGGCGGGTGGAGCTGAACTGCCCGGCGGGCTGAAATGGCGGCACATATTCGGGCTGGGCTTCACGGCGGGCATCGGCTTTACCATGTCCATCTTCATCGCCAGTCTTTCCTTCCCGGACGCAGCTCAGCAAAGCAGCGCAAAGTTGGCGATCATGGCCGGTACGATATTGTCGGGAGTTGTGGGGTTGCTGTGGCTGGTGAAGGTGGAGGGAACGATTGCGGATAAACCGCTTCATTGAAAAAGCATACTGGTGACGCTCGTCGGCTTCATGCCGATCAGAGTATACCTCCTCCCAATCTGCCCAGTCGATTTCCGGGAAATATGCGTCGCCTTCAATGGTGGCATGGACGATGGTCAAATATAGCTTGGCCGCGCGCGGGAGCATTTCCTCAAAAATACTTACGCCGCCCAGCACGAAAACTTCCTCTTCGTCGGCCAGCATTTCCAAAGCTTCTTTTATACTCTGTGCTTGCTCGCCAGGCTGGTGGTCTAGCACGAGGTCGTTACGGGTACTTACAACCACATTACGGTAGCTGGAATACAGTCCATCGGGTGCTTCGTAGCTTTTGCGACCAACCAGGAATGGCTTGCCGTCGGTCGTTTGCTTGAAGTATTCCCACTCGTCGGGTAACTTCCAGGGTAGCTGGTCGTCCTGGCCGACGCAGCGGTTTTTACTCATGGCGGCGATGATGATTAAGGTCGGTGTGGTCGTCTTTTTGGCGGGCATTTATTTTTTCTAAGTGGTTATTCCACAAAAATAACCATTCATCCCGGCATTGTTGCCATTCGTCATTTAGCCAGAAAACAAAACTGCCAAGTACCTTGCATAACAAAGTACCTTTCCATACCTTTGTCGTGTTGCAAGTGAAAAAGCGTTTGCATCTATTAGCCCTGAAAAAGTAAAAGATAGTAGGATTTAACCCCGTCCGCAAGCATAGCTAAATCATGAAACATTATGAAAGTTGAAAACGCCCAGGTGCAGATGCGGAAGGGAATCCTGGAATTCTGCATTCTGCACGTCATTTCGCGCGGCGAGGTGTACGCTTCCGACATGCTCGACGAGTTGACCTCGGCCCGCATCATGGTGGTAGAAGGCACCCTTTATCCGCTACTGACCCGGCTCAAAAACGCCGGGCTACTGGACTACAAGTGGGTGGAATCATCGTCGGGGCCACCCCGAAAGTACTACGTATTGACCGACGAAGGGCGGCAGTTCCTGGAAGCGATGCAGGACACCTGGCTCGACCTGGCGGCTTCGGTGCAGATGATTATCAAGAAAACCGAGGCCAATACCTAAACTGATTGATCCTGTTTACCCCAGACATTCGATTAACACTCCCATGAAAAAGACCATTAGTATCAATATCGGCGGCGTCGTTTTCCACATCGAGGAAGACGGCTACGAAAAACTGCGCGACTATCTCGGCGCCGTGCAGCGGTATTTCTCTTCCTTCGCCGACAGCAAGGAAATCCTTTCGGACATCGAAGGCCGCATCGCCGAGCGGTTCATCGCCAAGCAAAAAGCCGAAAGCAAGCAAGTCATCTCGCTCGACGACGTGGCCGAACTCATCGCCGCCATGGGTACCGTGGCCGACTTCGAGGCTATCGACCAGGCCGAGGACCTGCTTACTGAACCATTACAGGCGGCCAGCAGTCGTCCGCAGCCGGAGCCTTCCAAAACACCCTATACCAACCCGCCCCGTACGGAGATTTTTCCACCCAAAGATACTTTTGCGGGCGAAGAATCAGCCCCGCGCCGCCTGTACCGCGACCTGCGTCGCAAATTGGTCGGTGGCGTGGCGTCGGGAATCGCGCACTACTTTACCCTGGATCCGCTTTGGGTGCGGCTGGCGTTCTTGTTTTTCGTCATTGGCCTACCAGCGGGTAGTGGTATGTTCCATAACGGAAGCGACGAATTTGCCGGGTCGCTCAGCGGCCTGACCGTCCTGATTTACATTGCCATGTGGATCGCTTTTCCCGGCTCCAACGCTTTGGAAGAAGATAAAAGCATCAAGAAATTCTACCGCGACCCCGACCGCAAGGTCATCGGCGGCGTGGCGGCGGGCGTGGCTTCTTACTTCGGCGTGGACATCGGCGTTGTACGGTTCGTGTGGGTGCTTTCAGTCTTTCTGTTCGGTACGGGCTTCTTGATCTACATCGTGCTGTGGATTATCTCGCCTTCGGCCAATACCCTCACCGAAAAAATGGAAATGCAAGGCGAGCCTATTACGCTTTCCAACATCGAAACCAACATCAAGCGCGGCCTTAACCTGGAAGAATCGCCCACTACGGGCGAGTCAGGCCTTACGCGGCTATTGCTCTTCCCGTTCCGCGCCATTGCGGTCATCATTAGTGGTTTGGGTAAATTGCTCACAGGCATCGGCCCAATCTTGCGGGTCGTAATCGGCGCAATATTGGTCGCCGTGTCGGCTGCTGCACTATTGGGGCTGATCGTAGGCGGTAGCGTAGGCATGACGATGCGCGATATGGTACCCTTCAACGATATTCCTCCGTTGCTTTTATTGAACGAAGCACCTTCTACCTTGATATTTTCTGTCGCTCTGTTGGTAGGTATTCCATTCCTAGTGGTGCTGCTGCTGGGACTGACCCTTATCGCCAACCGCCGCGTGGCCAGCGGCACGTTGTGGCTTACGCTGGCCGGATTGTGGGTGGTGGGTATCATCGGTGTAGCTACGACGGGTACCCTCTACCAGCGCAATTTTGCCCGCCGGGGTGAAGTCCAGCAAACCGACCGCTACGCCGTACGTGGTACGCCATTTCTGGACGAGTACGACAACGACGAAGACAACGGCAACAACTGGGACGTTCGGCTAATGATCGAGGGCTACGCGGGTGACAGCATTCTGATCGAGCGAGAGATTACCGCCCGTGGCCGCTCGACGGAAGACGCCCGCCGCAACGCGATGGACCTGAGTTACCGCATCGTGCAGAAAGACTCAGTTCTGCGCTTCGATGAAGAGCCTACTCTGGCCACTGGTGGCAAGTACCGCAACCAGGAGGTGCGACTGCGGTTGTTGATGCCCTACGGCCGGGAGTTCGTGATGTCGCGCAATTTCTTTTACCGTAAACTCCCCTACTGGAAAATCCGGGATCAGTACCGCGAACTCGAACGCAACGGCGACCGCGAGGACTGGCAAAAACTCCGCTGGGTCATCAAGCGCGACTCCGGCTTAGTATGTCTGAACCTGCCCGAAAAATACCGTCAGCAGGAAAGTAACGATGATAATGACGAGGGCCAATACAACGACGATAGAGGGAATGACCTGGGTGCGTTGTCATTGGGAGATCGGGGCGATTACACCAAAGAATTCGATGTCCGGGATTTTCGTAAAGTGGAAGTCGGCGGGGCCTATGCCATCGACCTGCGGCAAGGCGACCGCTTCACAGTGTCCGTCGATGGCGACCGCGACGATGTGGAAGAGGTAGATGTGTCGGTGGACGGCGGCGGGACGCTTCTAGTCAAAAGAAAGAATGACGCCAACATTTTCAACATCGACGACGAGCGCATCGGGCTACGCATCACGATGCCCGACCTACAGAACATAAAGCTCTCGGGTGCCAGTAAAGCCCGCATTTCGGGATTTCGCAACCTGGACGCCCTCTACGCCGAACTGTCCGGGGCGGTGGAGTCGGAATTCGACATTCGGGCCGAGCGCCTGCAACTGGAAGCCACCGGAGCCGCTAAAACCACGCTGAAAGGCCGCGCCCGCAGCGCGAAAATATCCCTAACCGGAGCCTGTAAGTTGGACGCCACCGCCATGGAAATGGACGAGGCCGACGTGCGGGCGGTCGGGGCTAGCCGGGCGAAAATGGGCAAAGTGGAGCGCATGACCAAAACGAGCATTGGGGCGAGTAAAATCGACTAATATTGAGATGAATCAAGGGCTTAAGCAACATTTTAGCGGCCTCCAGCATCTCTTGGACAAATGAACTCTTAACCTTTTACCAAAATATAAATCGACTCATGAAAAAATTACTCACCCTCTGCCTCATCCTCTTTACCATCACCTCCTGCTCGTCCCAGAGCAAAGGCCCTGAGCGCACCCGCACCCTGAAAGTGTCGGACTTTTCAAAACTCGACATGGGCAGCGCCTTCAAAATTAACGTGGAGCAAGGCAGTAGCTACCGCGTGACGGTCATGGGCAAGGAGGACGACCTCGACGATCTGGAATATGGCGTGAGTCGAGGCAAGCTGCATATCGGATATAAAAACACCTCCTGGCGAAAAAATCGCGAGAACGTCCGTGTGGAAGTGACTATGCCCGACCTCGACGGGGTGGATTTCTCGGGAGCCTGCAACGCCAAAGTCAAAGGGTTCCGCAGCGGTCGCGGCATGAACATCGACGTCTCAGGTGCTTCCCGCGTGGAAATGGATTTCTCAGCGGACAAAGTTTTCGTGGATCTTTCCGGGGCCTCACGGCTGACCCTCATAGGCCGGGGAGAAGTCCTGGAAGGCGAAATGTCCGGTGCCTCGACTTTCGACGGTAAGGATTTTCCGGTGAAAGAAGCCAACATCGACGCTTCGGGGGCCAGCCGGGCCTCGGTAGTGGCCAGTTCAGCCCTGCAAGCCGACGCCAGCGGGGCCAGCAGCATTCGCTATTCGGGCAGCGTCAGTCAGGTACGTTCCAGCAGTTCGGGGGCGGGCTCGGTGCGGCGGGAAAACTAACAGATTGATGACCGGGCGGCCCCGTCATCACTCATCATTCATCGTTAGTTATGCGGTTTTCAAAATGTATGGTGAAAATGAACCAAGGAGAGGCGATTGACAAGGTCAGGGCCTATCGGCTTTTGTTGCAGGATCACTTCCAGCTGGAAAGCGTGTACCTCTATGGGGCCTGCGCCCGTGAAAATTACTATGGGGAAGGCAACATTGATGTCGCCGTAGTGGTGGATCGGGTCAGGGGTGACTATTTTTCGGTCAGTCCGCTGCTGTGGCAACTGCGGAAAGAAATAGACAGCCGCATCGAGCCTATTTTGATCGAAAGGGCTTTTGACGATTCCACCGTTCTTAAAGAAGTACAGAAACACGGCATTGAGATCGCCTGAATGCCGCTGCCTGTTTCACTTGTCAAAATCAGGTGAGTTGCTAAATCTCCCTCCTTTAATTATAGCCAAATGCTCGGTCGGCTGATTGTACAGATACGTCCAGCAATCCAGCAGTTGTCCGTCCACAAGTTGCACGGGTACTTGCCGCCGCAGGTACAAACTCGCCGCTTCATCATCCAGCACGTCTTCGTATTGATCCAAATCGGGAATTAGTTTTTCAAAATCAAAAATCTGATAGACCTCTCCCCAGACCCGCAACTCATTTCCGGGAAGATACAAAGCGCCGGGGTACCAGTCTACGCGGTACAGCTTTCCCGAAAAACTCCCTTCACCTACCCACTCTGCTCCCGTTCGTAAAGCAGCTGCAAACGGGTTGTCGTGCCCTCGCATCAAGGTGCCATACACGAAGAGGTACTGGGCTTTGGTCAATATTTTTCGATGAGGCAATAGATATGACAACTTTTAACGGTGCGGCGTTCCGCAAGTTGTCATATCTCGCAGTTGTCAACTCTCAACTAAAAAACGAACTTATTCTCCGCCAGCATGGCGTCGGCGATGCGACGGCGGGCATCTTTAAGGTTCATTGGCTCGACCTTAGTGAAGCGCTTCAGGCCCATTAGCATCACGCGCAACTCATCGCCTTCGGCGAAGGAAGTGATAGCCGAGCGGCCCGCCGAGTTGATTTTATCCACGGCATCGTGCAAATACACCAGCGCCATGTCCTTTGGCAGCGCGTTGGCTTCGTCGCCCTTGATACCGATCAGTTTCTCCACCCGCAGCAGAACCGATTCGGCCACGTAGATTTCGATAATCATGTCGGCCACGTCCATCAGGATTTCCTGCTCGTGCGACAGCTTCATCATAAACTTCTGCACAGCGGCCCCGGCAATCATCAGCGCGGCCTTTTTCAGGTTTTGCAAAACCTTTTTTTCTTTGGCAAAAAGCACATCGTCGCCCTCGGTACCAAAATCAGGAATCGACATGATTTCCTTGCTCACGGCCTGGGCGGGTCCCATCAGGTCCAGTTGCCCCTTCATGGCCCGCTTCAAAAGCATATCCACGATGAGCAGGCGGTTGATTTCGTTGGTGCCTTCGAATATACGATTGATGCGCGAGTCGCGGTAGGCGCGTTCCATCGGGGCGTCGGCCGAGTAGCCCATGCCGCCGTAAATTTGCAGGCCCTCGTCCACCACGTAATCCAGCACCTCGGAGCCGTGAACTTTGGTGATGGCGCACTCGATGGCAAATTGCTCCACGCCCTTCAGCTTGGCGTCGGCCTCGCTCATACCGCCTTGCTGCAAGTCGGCGATGGCGTCGTCGATGTTTTGTCCGGCGCGGTAACAGGCGGTTTCCGAGGCATAGATTCGGGTCGCCATCTCGCCCAGCTTGTGCTTGATGGCACCGAAGCGGCCAATCGAGATGCCGAACTGCTTGCGCTCATTGGCGTACTTTATGGCCTGGTCTAGCGAACCTTTGGCTCCGCCGAGTACCGCAACACCGAGTTTGATGCGGCCAATATTCAATATATTTACGGCAATTTTAAAACCATTGCCCCGGCTCGAAAGCAGATTCTCGACGGGTACCTTGCAATCGTTGAAGAACACTTGCCGCGTGTCGGAGCCTTTGATGCCCAGCTTCTTCTCCGGCTCGTTCATCGTGATACCGCCGAAACTGTTCTCCACGATAAAGGCCGAGAGGTTTTTGTCCGTCTCGCCGTTTTCCTCGATTTTGGCAAAGACAATGAACAAATCCGCGAAGCCGCCATTGGTGATCCACATCTTCTGGCCATTCAAGACGTAGTGCTTTCCGTCGTCGGTCAATACCGCCTTGGTTTTGCCGGAGTTAGCGTCGGAGCCGGAGTCGGGTTCGGTGAGGCAGTAGGCCGCCTTCCACTCGCCCGTGGCGAGTTTGGGCAGGTACTTGGACTTCTGCTCTTCGCTGCCATAATAGACGATCGGCAATGTGCCAATCCCCGTGTGCGCCGACTGCGCCACCGAGAACGAATGGCCCGTTCCCAGACTTTCGGCCACCAGCATGGAGGTGTTGAAATTCATGCCGAAGCCGCCGTACTCCTCGGGTACCGCC
>JBBSKK010000053.1:0-10753 GCA_038256395.1 Cytophagales bacterium
AATCAAGATGATAAACTCATATGACGACCTGAAGGCCCAACGGGCCAAGGCGCACAATGACCTGCAGCTGGCAAAATCGCAACTCGACGCCGATCAGCGGGAATGGAAAGAAGACTCAAAACCACTGGCTATTGTCTCGTCGGTGGCCAAGAAAATGGTCAAGACTAAAAATTTAGGAACTGTGGGAACGGGCTTGCAACTGGGCATTAACGCGCTACTTGCCAGAACAGTGCTCAAAAAGCTGCCTTTTCCTTTCAAACTCTTCGTTCCCCACATGGCGCAGAACTTGGCTTTTAACTATGCCAATGAATATGGCCGTGAGGCGCTCATCAAAGCATTGGAGTGGGTGCGAGACATCACGGAAGAGGACGAGGAGATTTCTGAAACGACCGAATTGATCTTGGTTGAACCCGTACTGCCTCCCGCCGTAATAGATACCTCGGCGGAAACTTTGCCCGTTGTAATCGAGGAAGATACGGTTGAGGAAATGACCCAAACACCTGACGGCCTTACGCCGCCCGCGTTTACCACCAATGAAGACGGCGACACGGTTCCCCTGGGGGATCGGACTAGGGGGTAGAAGCGGTGTTGAGCCAGAAATCGCTGATTTTTTTGATTACCACTTTCAGGTGTTCGTAGCTGGAAGGCTTCACGACGTAGCTGTTGGCACCGAGTTCGTAAGAAGCAAGGATATCGTCCGGTGCCTTGGAGGTGCTGAATACGATGATGGGTATTCTGCTCAATGCTTTGTCCGATTTAAGGGCGCGCAGAACTTCTCTGCCGTCCTTTTTTGGCATATTGAGGTCGAGCAGGATAAAGCGGGTCCTCTCTTCGGCGGAGGGGGTGTTCAAATGATCCAGCAACTGCTCGCCATCTTCGAAAAACATCATCTCGTGATGGATGTCATTATCCTCGAAAGCCGCCTGCACCAGAAAGCGGTCGTCGGCATCGTCGTCGGCCATCAAAATAATATTGACTTCTCGCATCCTTCTTCGCTATACTGTTGATGAATCTTTGGGCAAATATACATAAAAACTTGCTCCTTTACCTTCCTCTCCGTCGGCCTTAATGTAGCCGTTGTGGTTAGCGACCACCTTGCGGCAAATGGCCAGGCCAATGCCCGAACCCTGGTAGGCTTCCCGACCGTGCAGACGTTGGAAAATCACGAAAATCTTTTCGGCGTACTCGTTGCGGAAGCCAATCCCGTTGTCTTTTATGGCAATGCAGTAAAACATATCATCCTGCTGTGATTCTCTGACGCCGTTTATGGTGCTTCCCGGAATTTCCGAATTCGTAATGTCGATGACCGGGCAAACGCCCGGTTTGGAATATTTCAGGGAGTTGGACAAAATATTTTCGAAAAGTTGAGCAAGTTGATTGTCGTAGCCCGCCACGGTCGGCAGGCTCTGCGACCTCACCATCGCATTGCATTCGTTGATGGAAGGCTCCATATTCGTCTGCACCTGTAGCAGAACCTCGTTCAAATCCACCGCTTCGATCGCTCGGGATGAGTCGATGCTGCGGGAAAAAGCCAGCAGGTCGTCGATCAGCAGTTGCATCCGGGTGGCCGACTTCGTGATCTTGTCTATAATCAGCTTCGATTCCTCCGTCAGCGAGTTCCTGTTTTTAGTTTTTAACAAATCGGCAAAAGACCGGACTTTCCGGAGCGGTTCCTGCAAATCGTGCGACGCCACATAGGCGAACTGCTCGAGTTCGGCATTGGAGCGGTTGAGGTTTTCCACCTGGTGTTCGAGCTCGATCCGGTACTGGTTATTGCGCTTGAGTTCGCGTTCCAGCAGCAAGAACGAGGAGAGCAGGAAGGCCAGCGCCACGCCCATGATGGCCCAGTTGAACCGAAAGATCTGCTGTTTGTAATTGTCCCGGCTGATGACCCGCTCCTGCATCAGATTCTGCTCGACGGCGGAGATCCTGTCCAGCATGAGGTTCAGGTTCTCGGTTCGGCTCGATCCGCTTTTCAATAAGCCTAGCTTGCGGTCGGCATCCAGTAAGTTTGGATCCGACCTGCCAAAATTCACGACCGATTTCTCATAGACCCCAAAAGAAGTTTTGAGCGAATCGATCGCGGCTTGCTGTACCGGGTTATCCTGAGCTAATCCGTATAGGTTGTCTAGCCGGTGCGGAATGGAAGCCAGTCTTTCCAGCATGCTGTTCTGGTTGGCCGAATCGGTCATCAGTAGGTACCCTCTGCCGTAGTACGTCACCTGGTAAAGCCTGGTTCTGATGTCCTGCACATTGTCCAGCACTTCATGGGTGTGATCCACCATTTCGGAGTAGTAGATGAGTTCCTGATTGATGGAATGATAGCTGATCGACAGAACGACAATAAGGAAAACGGAAATACCGAAAAGGAACCTGATTGCCCAGGACAACTGCTCCTCGCTGAGGGAACGTTTCAAGAGATGGCGCTCCGGGAAGTTAGGCATGGTGGGTGGGAAGCTGACGGAAATTTTTCCCGAATTTACGCAATTCGGGAAAAAAACTACCCAAATTTTTTATCTTACAAAAAATTGTCCAGCTCCCCTCTCGGCGGTGAAAATGATTATTTCCGAAACCAAGGCCGCGTTTGGCGGTTGTATTCAAATACTTCGGGAACCGGCTGCTCAAAAATGCAGGCCAAAGGAAGTGGACTGGAACCAGATTTTCTAATGAAGTTCAAAATTTATCTATCCCGACCAACATGCAGAGACAAACGCAGGTTCAACGCCAGACGTTAAAATACTCCCCCCTCCAAATCCAGATGCTGAACCTACTGCATCTGACCACCCTCGAACTCGAGAACCGCATCAAGGAAGAAATGGAAGAAAATCCGGTGCTGGAAGAGGGCAAGGACGAAGCCGCCAAAGAAAAGGAAGACCTGGACGAAACCCCCAGCAAGGGCGAAACCGTGGGGGTGGGCGACGACGAAGTCCCCGAAGTGCAGGATTATTACGACTGGGACGAAATAAAAGACAATGACATTCCTGATTATAAGACCTACGCCAACAACTACTCACCCGACGACGAGGTGTACACCCGCCCGATGGTCGAGACGTATTCGTTTCGGGACGAGTTGAAGGAGCAGGTTCACTTTCTGGACCTCAACGAAAGGCAAGAACTCATTGCCGACTTTATCCTCGATTCGCTGGACGAAGACGGTTTTCTGCGGCGGGAGTGCGACATCATCGCCGACGACATTTCCTTTGCTAATAGCCTCTACATTAAATCCGAGGAAGTGGAAGAAATGCTGCACCTGATCCAGCAACTCGAACCGGCCGGCATCGCCTCCCGCGACCTCCAGGAAAATCTGCTGCTTCAACTCGACCGCCGGGAGGTCGATACCGACCAATGGAAACTGGCCAGGAAACTCGTGACCGAGTTCTTTCACGAGCTGGGTACCCGCAACTACGACAAGATCATACGGACGCTGGAAATAGAGGAAGACGAATTGAAAGACGCCCTGCAGGCGATCGTTTCGCTCAATCCCAAGCCCGCCTCTGGCCTGCGCAGCGACTCGACCACGAACCATTCCATTAAGCCCGATTTCCTGATGCGCTACCTCAACGACGGCGACATCGAAGTGCAGCTCGCCTGGGGCAACAGCCCCGCCCTGCGCATGAACAGGGTTTTTACCAAAATGGCGGAGGAAAAAAACGATCGGGCCACCAGGCAGTTTCTCAAGAACAAGATCAATTCGGCCAAGTGGTTTATCGACGCCATCAAGCAGCGCGAAAACACTATGCTGAATACCATGAAGGCCATCGTTAAGCTGCAATACGATTATTTCCAGACCGGGAGCGTGAAAAAATTGCAGCCGATGATCCTCAAAAATGTGGCCGAGATCATCGACATGGACATATCGACCGTGTCGCGGGTTACGACCAACAAATACGTGCAGACGCCGTTTGGCATTGTTTTGTTAAAGGACCTCTTCACCGAGGGAGTCGCGCGCGAGGACGGCACCGAGGTTTCCAACCGGGCCATCCAAGAAGCCATCAAGGAAATCGTCGAAGCGGAGGACAAGCGCCACCCGTTCAACGACCAACAAATCACCGACCTGCTCGCCAAACGCGACTACCTGGTGGCCCGGCGCACGGTGGCCAAGTATCGCGAGCAACTCAGTATTCCGACCTCGCGGCTGCGGGTGGAGATTTAGACACTAATTCCTAACAAAGTTATTGATGAAAAAAATACTCGTAGTTGACGATGAGGCGGACATCTGCATGTTATTGAAACGTTTCCTCGTCAAGAGTGGATTTGAGGTCGAGACGGCGCAGAACGGCAAGCGCGGGCTGCAACTGGTCGAGGAATTCAGGCCCGACCTGGTGATGACTGACTTCCGGCTTGGTGACATTACGGGTTCCGACCTGCTCGTCAGCATCAAGAAGAAACTGCCTCACGTCCCCGTCCTGATTATCACGGGCTACTCCGACATCAAGACGGCCATCAGCGTCATGAAGCAGGGAGCCTATGACTACATCACCAAGCCGCTTTTTCCCGATGAAATACTCGTTACGGTCAATAAAGCCCTCGCCGATTCCGATAACGAGGTGGAGGAAAGCACCAGTCCGGCATCCGGCGGCAAAAGTGGCTCGAAGCGTAAATCGAAATTCTCTTCGGAATATATCATCGGCACCAGCGAGGTGTCCGATGAACTCTACCGCCAAATCGACCTGGTGGCCCCCACCAATTTCAGCGTGATACTCTACGGCGAGAGTGGTGCGGGTAAGGAGGCTATCGCTCACGAAATTCACAACCGCTCGCAGCGGCACAAGAAACCTTTCGTGGCCATGGACTGCGGGGCCATTTCCAAAGAACTGGCGGGCAGCGAACTGTTCGGCCACGAAAAAGGCTCGTTCACCGGCGCCTTGCAGACCAAAATCGGCCACTTCGAACTGGCCAACGGCGGTACACTTTTTCTGGACGAAGTCTCGAACCTGACCTACGAAATCCAGATGGCGCTCTTGCGGGTAACGCAGGAACGGAAAGTGCGGCGGATCGGCAGCAACAAGGAAATCGACCTCGACGTGCGCCTCATCGTGGCCAGTAACGAGCGACTGTTGGAACTGGCCAAAGACGGGAAGTTCCGCGAGGACCTCTACTACCGTTTCAACGAATTCAGCATGGAAGTTCCCGCCCTGCGCGACCGCAAGGACGACCTGATGCTCTTCGCCGACGCTTTTCTGGAAGCTACCAATAAGGAGCTGGATAAAAAAATCAAGGGCTTCTCCAAAGAAGTCATCGAAGATTTCATGAACTACGAGTGGCCGGGTAACCTGCGCGAGTTGAAGAACGTGATTAAACGGGCCACGCTGCTGTCGGCGGGTGACTACATCGAAGAAAAATCGCTGCCCTTCGAGATTGCCAATTTCCAGAAACTGCGCGAGATGGACGAGGATTTTACTACCGGCCCCGAACCCGACGAGCTTCCTGCGATTACTGATTTGGACCAAAACCCCAGCCTGAAAACCGTAGCCAACGAGGCCGAGTACGACATGATTCTGCAGGTGCTTCGTCAAGTGAATTTTAATAAAAGCAAAGCGGCCCGATTATTGAATATTGACCGCAAGACGCTTTACAATAAGATGAAGCAATTTGACATGCAATAATGGATAATGAAATGACGGACCTGAAAAAAATATTTCACTCGTTCGGGATCAATCAACTGTTGAATGCCTCGACGAGTGGGATGCTGCTGTTTAAAAAACACGCTGACGGCAACCGTTACCTCTGTACGGTGGACAACGACTCGGCGCGGGTTCTGACCGGGCTGGAATCCCTGAATGGGGCCACTTGGGCCAATCTCATTGAAAACGTCAACGAAAAGTCGCTGGGCAGGAGCCGCTCTTTTTCTGATTCTGTGCCGACTCTGGACATCGAAGCCTATTTCGCCGCCTCAGCCACTTGGTGTCGGCTCAGCAATACGCCCGTCGATGAAAACCATTTTTTGTGTACGCTCACCGACATCACCCGCTATAAAGAAATCGAAACCAAGGAGGACATCGTGCTGGACATTTTGCGCGACGCCGAAAAAACGGTGCAGTTCGGTACCTGGATATGGTACCCCACCGCCGAACAGGTGGAGTGGTCCGAGGGGCTTTACGTATTGCTGGGTTATAGCCCCGAGCAAGCCAGCACAAATCCGGCGAGTTGTGATCTCTACCTGGAGCATATTCATCTCGACGACCTCGAACGGGTGCTGACCAACACAGCAGACCGTACAGGCGCCACGGAACCCACAGAAATCGAGTATCGGCTGAAGACGCTTTCGGGTCAGGAGAAAAGTATCTTGAGCCGCTCGATTTACCATCCGGGCGACGACACCAACCCACCCAAGCTAACCGGCTGCATTGTGGACGTAACTTCCATCAAGCAAGTTCGGAATCAGTTGGTAGAAAAGGTGGAGGAACTGAACCGTTCCAACGGTGACCTGGAGCAGTTTGCCTATGTGGCTTCCCACGACCTGCAGGAGCCGCTCCGTAAGATCGTTTCCTTCGGGGAAAGGATGGAGAAAAAGGGCAAGGAAACGCTGGATGCCGAAATGGGCATGTACCTCGATCGCATCCTGAACGCCAGCCGCCGGATGCAGAGCATGATTAGCAACTTACTCGAATTTTCGCGTTTGACCCGAACCCAACAGGGATTCGAGAAAACAAACCTCAACGGCATCCTCAAGAGTGTGCTAAGCGACCTCGAACTGCCTATCCGGCAGAAAGACGCCCTGGTGGAAATCGGTGCTTTGCCCACCATCGAGGCCATACCCAGCCAAATGGCGCAGCTTTTCCAGAACCTGCTGTCCAATTCCCTAAAATTCATTGACGATGAAGTGCAGCCCGTCATCACTATAAAGGCCGATGATCTGAGTCCATCCGAGCAGGTCAACTACGGTTTGCCTTCCAGCCGCGCCTACGTTCGGCTCACCTTAAGCGACAACGGCATCGGTTTCAACGACGACGACGCCAGCCGCATTTTTACCATTTTTCAGCGGCTGCGCGGTCGGTCGGAGTACGAGGGAGCGGGCATCGGGCTGTCGGTGTGCAAGAAAGTGGTTGAAAATCATGCGGGTATCATCATGGCTTCGGGCAAACCCAGTGTCGGGTCTACCTTTACCATTATCCTTCCTTTTTCTCAGTCGTCCTAACCCAGTGAATAGCTTTACCCAAATCCACTATGAGGCAAGAAAAGCCACTCCATGTCCTGCTCGTCGATGACGACGAGGATGATTTTGTCCTGACCAGCGCTTGTTTCAACGATTTGGCGGGTTGGGATTTTGAGTTGGAGTGGTGTGCCACCTACGAAAAGGCGGTGCATAGCCTGACCCATTGCAAGCACGACCTCTACATCTTCGATTACCTGCTGGGTGCCAGGAATGGAGTCAACCTTATAAAAGAGGCAGTTGCGCTCGATTGTCAGGAACCCATCATTTTGCTCACCGGGAAAGGCGACGAGAAAATCGCGATCGAGTCGCTTCGGCTCGGGGCCGCCGACTACCTCGTGAAAAGTGAGCTGGAACCCACCCTTCTGGAACGCAGCCTGCGTTACTCGCTCGAAAGAACCAAGGTCGTTAAAGCACTTCGGCAAAGTGAGCGGCGCTACCGCCGTATATTCGAGGAATCGAAGGATATGCTTTTTATCAGTGATTTGGAGGGCGTGATTTTAGATTTTAACGAGGCGGCCACCAGTCTGACGGGAGTAGAAGAAAGTACCTTGCGGGGCAAAAAAGTTCAGGAATTTTTTGAGTCCGCCGAAATAACATCGCTCCTGGAAGTCATTCGGGACAAAAAGGATCTGCCAGAACAAGAGATTCGATTCGTTACCGCCGATGGTGAGCGAAAGTTCGGCATCCTGTCGGCCACCATCGAAAACGAACACGATTCGCCGTACGTGCAGGGGCGGCTGCGCGACGCCACCAACCAGAGGCAGTCGGAGCGGGAGCGGCTATTTTCGGAAAAACTGGCCGTGACCAGCCGCCTGGTGCGAATGCTGGCGCACGAAGTGCGCAACCCGCTCACCAACGTCAACCTGTCGGCGGAGCAGTTGGAGTCGGAGCTGGAAGACGAAGACCTGAAATTCTATACGGATATCATCAAGCGTAACTGCGGACGCATCAATGATTTGATTACGAAGTTGCTACAGTTCTCCCGGCCCGGCGAGTTCGCCCTCACTACCGGGTCGTTGCACGAAGCCCTGGACAAGACGCTGGCCAGCGCCCACGACCGCCTGAAGTTAAAGAAAATTCAGGTGGACAAAAACTACGAAGCGGATGACATTCAGATCGAGATGAACGCCGATATGCTCGAAATTGCCATCCTCAACCTGATTACCAATGCCATTGAGGCCATGCCGGAAGGTAGCGGGCTGCTGGCGATCACCACCCGTAACATGGACCACGAAGTGCAGGTACTTGTGGCCGACAACGGCTCCGGCATCAGCGAGGAAAACATGGCGAAGGTGTTCGAGCCTTACTTCACCGATAAAAAATCGGGCATGGGCATCGGTCTCGCCAGCACCCTGAACATCGTGCAGACGCACGGCGGTCGCATCGATGTGCAGTCGGAAGAGGGCATCGGGACAGTGTTCACGCTGAGTTTCCCCATTTCTAAAACGGAATAGCTGGTTCTCGATTCAATTTACTGCAACACTCTGGATTTCAGGGAGTATTTATGCCAGGCTCGCCCGTTGATTCCCAGCCAAAGGTAATTCCCCGCCATTGTCGCTGCCCTGACATCTCCATGTACCCAAAGGCCGGATTTCGTCTGCGGGAGGTAGGTGAATTGTCTTTTGCCCTGGTTTAGAAAGACCTGCCCTTTGTTCGCATCGCACTTGCCCAGCCGCACCCGCGTTTGCGTAACGTTCCCGGCCAAAATCAAATCCAATTTGCCATCGCCATTTACATCGCTCACCGCAACGGCGTGGATGGGCGCAAATTGGGCCTCGGCTGGCAAAGGTTCCAAGGTAAGCTTTCCCCCATCATTCCAAAGAATGCCCGTGCGCAGTTCGCGGGCCGATACCTGCTGAGCCTGGCTTAACTCGCTAGCATCGAAAATGTCTCCAATCGTGGCCGTAGAATACCCGATATAATCCAGAAATTTTTTTTTCAGGCGCGGGATTTGGTTCAAAATCTCATCGCGGCTGGCGTAGGGGTATTCCAGCCCGTTTTTTAGCTGGGACAGCAGCGGCACGACCTGCCCGTTTTCGCCAAAATCGCCGAAATACATTTTCAGTCCTTCGTCGCTCGTGAGGTTATACTGGGCGTTAAGTCCGGCGTTGCCCACTACGAAATCGTCGTCGCCATCCCCGTCGAGGTCGGCTTTGTGCAGCGTGTAAGCAAGGACGGTGTTCAGGTTTTTGGTAAAATCCTGAATTTCGGTAAACGTTCCTTTCTTATTTGAAAAAACGGTCGGTTTCATCCATTCTCCCACCAGTAGAAGATCCGGCTGCTTATCGCCGTTCAGGTCGGAAAACGCGACCCCTGTCACCAGTCCGGAAAAGTTGAAAGCGTTGCTTGCCGTAAAATTTCCCCGACCGTCGTTCAGCCATAAAACCGAAGCCTGCGCCTCGGGATAGCGGCCCGGCGTACTATTGGCCCCAATGAACACATCCTGATCGCCGTCGCCATCCACGTCGGCGTTCGCCACCGTCTGCGCGTTGACCAGCAAAGCGGGTACCGAAGTGGATTTGACATATTTTCCATCTTGATTTAAATACAAACGCGGCTGCAAAAGCGGGTGATCCACCGCCAGCGCGTAGCCCGAACTCACCACCAGCAAATCCTGATCCCCGTCGCCGTCCGCATCGAAGAAAGTCGCGGCGGCGTCTTCGAAATCCAGATCGGCGTCGAAGGCGGATTGAGGAGATTTGGTAAAGCCGCTGCTGGTCTGCAAAAACAAAGTCGCTGCTTGCCCGCGCCCGCCACCCGCGTACACATCCGCACGACCGTCGCCGTTCACATCGCCCTGCGCCACGCACGGCCCGGCATAAGAGCGCATTTCGGGCAGCAGCGGCTGTATCTTAAAGTCGTCGATCTGGATTTGGTCGTGTGCGTACGGAACATTTTCGGACGTGAAGTAGGGTGGGGTAGTTGGTCTGGCCGGGCCAGGATTTGAGTTAGCCGATTGGTAATCGACCGTCAGCCGTTTATTCGAATCGGGATTAGGCAACGTACTTTTCTTGTCATCCGTCCAACTCACCGTGATCGAATCGATTTTATTGGCTCTGCCCAATCCAAAATGCAGTGGCCCGTACATCGCCGACTGAAAACCCCGCACGGGCTGAAATTCTTGAAAATACGTTTTCCCCGCCGCCCAAACGACCACCTTCGCCCCGATTTTCAGGGCTTCGTTCGGGGCTTTTAAAGAAATTTGAGTGAACAGCGTACTGTCGGGTGCTGACTCGCTGGTTCGCGTATTGTTTTGATAAATAAAGGCCCGCTCGTTGACATTGTTCGTCACCAAATCCAGGTCGCCGTCGTTGTCCAGGTCGGCGTAAGCCGCGCCGTTGGATTGGCTTTTCTGCCCCAGGCCCCAGGCCTGCGTCTTTTTTTCAAAGGTCAGCCCGTCTTTGTTTTTAAAAATGTAATTGGGTTCGCTGATGGCGGGCATCGAGTTTATTATTTCCATTTGTGTCGGCATGGCGGCACCATTCTGGATTGCGATCTGCTTGTCGGTCGAAAATTTCAGGAACTCCATATTGGTGTAGTCGCGGGCGTAGCCGTTGGTCACGAATAGGTCTTTCAAGCCATCATTGTCGAAGTCGG
>JBBSKK010000054.1:0-10746 GCA_038256395.1 Cytophagales bacterium
GCTGAAATCAATTTGATTTATCAGGGGTGAGGAATTCACAGCAGCATTGTCGCTAGTTTTATGCTCGGTTCACGTTGCAAACGCGAGGCGAGTCAACGGCAGCGGCGGATCGTACCGATTCCAAATTTGTGTTAGCGGGGTGTGAGAGAGATTTTGGATAGGCAAGTCGCAGACTTTTCATATGTTTAGCCACCAGTTGTAAACTGGGGGCAGCAGGATTAAATTTTAAAAAGACCATGAGTACTGCAGAACTAAACACAAAGCTAGTCGATAGTTATTTAGGGTTTTTAAAACATCTAAACCCAGTCGGCAAACTAGATTTGATTGGTAAGCTCACCCAATCCGTGAAGTCTGATTTGCAATCAAACGAAAATGAGTTTGAGGAGTCCTTTGGGGCCTGGGATGAAAATGACGATGCCGAGAAATTGATTGATGAAATTAGAGGTAGCCATCAGATTGACTTAGCAAAACCCTTCAACCTACCTATTACCACGATCATTGATCTACTGACCAAACATTTTACGGCTAAGTACTCTGCCGAGGGTGTTTCTCGCCTTCCAGTCCTTGCCTTATATGCCGCTTACGAATGCCTGGTTCAAGAAACCAAGAGATTTGAAAATAAGCGTCTGCTTACGCTGGAAAGCCACACGTCAGCCGATGCCAGAAGCGGCAGAATTGGTGACATTGATGTTGTCGATGAAAATGGAAGAGCCTTTGAAGCGGTGGAAGTCAAGCACGGAATTCCTATTTCAGCCCAACTGGTGCGGGATGCTTTCGAGAAATTTAAGACGACGCAGGTGAAAAGATACTACCTGCTCTCTACGGCAAATATTAGCGAATCTGAAAAAGAAAGTATTGATGCTGAAATAGATAGAATTAAAAATATTCATGGCTGCCACGTCATTGTCAATGGCCTGACAAATTCGCTTGCCTACTATCTCAGGATGATATACGACACAGCTTTGTTTATAGAATGCTATGTCAACTTGGTTGAATTGGATGCAGCTCTGAAATATGAACATAAAAAGCAATGGAACACGATAATTTCTTCGATGTAAAGGGGTTCGCTTCACTCTGGCAAGGTCAAAATCGAACGCTATCTTCACCACTTTTGCTCCCAAATCCCCAAACCCGTACCTTCGCCCAAAATTCAAAACCTAGAACCAAGGATATCCCCCAATGAAACTTCTGGAAAATAAAACGGCCCTCGTTACGGGTGCCTCGCGGGGCATTGGCCGCGCCATCGCTATGAAATTCGCCGAGGAAGGGGCTGATGTGGCTTTCACTTTTTTGTCGAGTGTGGAAAAAGGGCAGGCGCTGGTCGCTGAATTGGAAGCCTTCGGCGTGAAGGCCAAGGGCTACCGCTCGGATGCGTCGGACTTTCAGGCGGCGGACCAACTCATTACTGATGTCGTGGCCGATTTTGGCAAGCTGGACGTGCTGGTGAACAACGCGGGCGTCACGCGTGATGCGCTGCTGATGCGCATGAGCGAGGAGCAGTGGGACACGGTGATGAACGTCAATTTGAAGTCGGTTTTCAACCTGACCAAGGCGGCCATCAAGACCATGATGCGGGCCAAGAGCGGCTCGATTATCAACATTACTTCCGTGGTGGGCATCATGGGCAACGCCGGACAGGCCAACTACGCGGCCTCCAAGGCGGGCATCATTGGCTTTTCAAAGTCGGTGGCCCTGGAACTGGGTTCGCGCAATATCCGCTCCAACGCCGTGGCCCCCGGTTTCATCGAAACCGAAATGACCGAAGCCCTCGAAGCCAAGGCTCTCGAAGCGTGGAAGCAGTCTATCCCGCTGAAGCGCGGCGGTAAGCCGGAAGAGGTGGCCGACGCCTGCGTATTCCTGGGTTCGGACATGTCCAAGTACATCACCGGGCAGGTGTTGCAGGTCGATGGCGGAATGCTCACATAAACCATTCGTAGGGTTTTCGGCGTTATGGTTGTATCTTGACCGCTTCCGGTCCCCCGAACCCATTCCTCGAGACACCCGCTTCGCCCATGCGATCCGAACTTTTCCTGCAAACTTCCCCCTGGTTTATCTTGCTTTGTCTGCTGGCGGGATCGGCCTACGCCTTTTTCCTGTACCAGCCCGAACCGTCGTGGGGCAAGCGGCTGAACGCCGTTTTGGCCGTTTTGCGCGGAACTTTGGTGTCGGTGCTTTGTTTTTTGCTGCTGGCCCCGCTGGTGCGCACCGTGCAGACGACCACCGACAAAGCCAAAGTCGTGCTGGCGGTCGATAATTCGCAGTCCACGGCGGCGGCTGGGGGCAAGGCGCTTCCGGCGCTGGAAGAAGCGCGGCGGCAACTGACCGCCGACGGCTACGAAGTGAGCATCGAAACGCTGAACGCCGACGCACCCACGTCTGAACTGGATTCGGTAAAATTCAATGGCACACAGACCGACCTGGCCTCCATGCTCAGTACCGTGCGCAGCAATTTCGAGGGCCAAAACCTGACGGACGTGATTCTGCTTTCGGACGGCATCGTCAACCAGGGACTTTCGCCGGCTTACGGCAATTATCCGTTCCGGGTGCATACGGTGGCGATCGGCGACACCATTCCGAAGCGCGACATCCTGCTGCGCAACGTCACGGCTAACCGCGTGGCCTACATGGGCAACGAGTTTCCGATTCAGGTGGATGTGGTGGCCAACGGACTGGCCGGGCGCAGTACCACGCTCACGCTGCGGCAGGGTGGGCGGGTGGTGGCTACCCAAAACGTGGTGTTGAACCGTGACGATTATTTTCAGTCGTTCACCTTCGCCACCTCTTCCAACCTGAAAGGTGTGCAGCACTATACCGTAGAAGTGGGTGGTATTTCCGGCGAATCCAGTACCCGCAACAACCGCCGCGAGGTCTATATCGACATCATCGACGGACGCGAGAAAATCCTGCTGCTGGGCCTGGCGCCTCACCCGGACATTAAGGCGTTGCGCAGCATCATCGAGCAAAACGAAAATTACGAACTCGACGTAAAATTGCTGACGACCGCCAACAACCTCAACGATTTGACTGACAAAGCCTACGATCTCGTCATTTTTCACCAGGTACCCGACGCCACGGGCTTCGGCAACGAGTTCGTGCGGCGGCTGATGGCAAAGAATACGCCGCTGTTTTTCATTTTGGGAAATCAGTCGGCCATCGGTGCCGTAAATCCGCTGAACCGGACGGTGCAGATTGCGGCCAATCCGGGCCAATTTGACAAGGTGACGGGCCTTTTCAATACTTCTTTTCAACTCTTGAACCTGGACAATCAGCGGCTGGAAATACTGGCAAAACTACCGCCGCTGTCGGTACCGTTCGGCGAGTACCGTCTGACGCCGGGCAGCGAAGTCGTCCTCTACCAGCGCGTGGGCAGCGTGGCCACCACCAAGCCGCTGCTGGCTATCAGCACCGAGGGCGAGCGCAAAGTGGCTATTCTCACGGGCGAGGGCATCTGGCAATGGCGGCAGGAGGAATTCGCCTTGACGGAAAAACAGGATGTCGTCGATGAGCTTTTCCAAAAAGTCATTCAATTACTTTCGGTCAAGGAAGACAAGCGTAAATTCCGCGTTTATCCCGTCAGCGCGGAATTCGACGCAGGCGACCGGGTGGCGTTTCAGACGGAAATTTACAACGACATTTACGAGAAAATTTACGGCCAGGACGTGCGCTTGGATATCACCGACGAGAAAGGAAAAATCCAAAATTACACCTATACCTATACCGCCGAAAATCCCCGCTTCGAGATCAGCGGCTTGCCCGAAGGCGTCTATAAGTACCGTGCTGCTGCCACCCTCCGCTCGGGTTTGGAACAAGTAAGCGGGCAGTTCGTCGTGACCAACACCGACTTGGAAGCTCAGAACACCACGGCGGACTTTGGGCTGCTGCGTGAACTGTCGCAGCGCACGGGTGGACGCTTCGTGCAACCCAATACGCTGACCAGTTTGGTGCAGATTATGACCAACAACCGGCCGCCGGACCGCCTGGACAGCTCGGAGCAAATGGCCGAATTGATCCAACTGAAATGGCTGTTTTTCCTGCTCTTGATTCTCGCTTCGCTCGAATGGGGACTGCGGAAGTACAGCGGCAGCTATTAAACGACGGTATGAAGCGGCTCGCTTTTTTTACTATCGTTTTCGCCTTTCTGGCTTTGGTTTCAAACGTTTTTGGCCAAAATATCCCAAGTGAAGCCGATAGTGGAATAATTCAAAAACCTAACTACCGCCTCTTGCACGGAATGTTTGCCGCCCAAACCGCGCTGTACGCCGGAACGATTTACGGTCTGAGCAAAGCGTGGTACAACGATCCGCTCACGAATTTCCGCATCGCTGACGACTCGCACGAGTGGAAGCAAATGGACAAAGCCGGGCATTTGTTCTCGTCCTACCAGATTTGCCGCCACACGGCGGAGCTTTACAAAACAACGGGCATCACCAAAAAGCAGGCAGTCATTTACGGGGCCATTTCGGGATTTTTTTTCCAAACCCCCATTGAAATTCTCGACGGATTTTCTCCCGATTACGGCTTTTCACCCGGCGACATGGCCGCCAATCTGGTCGGTCCGGCCTTATTCGTAGGGCAATACGCGCTTTGGGACGAAGTGAGGATTGTGCCTAAATATTCGTTTCACTTTACGCCCTTGGCGGATGTGCGGCCCGAATTGCTGGGCCGAAAGCGCACGGAACAATGGCTTAAAGATTATAACGGGCAGACGTACTGGTTTTCGGCTAGCCCGCGCTCGTTTGCGCCGGGTTCCAATTGGCCGCCCTGGCTTTGCTTTTCGATGGGATACGGCATTCAGGATATGGTCGCCGCTGAGACGGATCAAAGTTTCGAGTTGGGGTATCGGCCTTTTCGGCAATACTATTTATCTGTGGATATAGACTTTACTAAAATAAAAACACGAAGCCGAATCGTTAAGTCTTTGGCATTTTTGCTAAATTCTTTAAAAATTCCGGCTCCGGCGGTGGAGTTTTCAAAGAAGGGAGTAGAGTTCAGACCGTTGTATTTTTAGTCCCAAAGCCCCGGAGGGGCCATCCGTTAATAGCTATATAATTGACCTCGTCAAATGCGCCCCGGAGGGGCCGGCCCCTCCGGGGCGAGGCGTATTTTCTGCAATCGGCTTCTATTAACCGTTGGCCCCTCCGGGGCGCAGAACTTTTTGTCAAATCAACAAATTAACAAAAACATGAACATCGGCGATAAAGTAAGACTACTACGCGACAAGGAAGAGGGAATCATCTATGCTTTCCTGCCTGGTAATATCGTAGAAATAGAAATCGAAGAAGGCTTCCGTATTCCGGTGCTACGCTCGGAGGTGGTGACGGTGTCGCCGATGGAAAGCCAGCGCATGAAACCCGCTGAATCGGCGAGCGGTAGCTTTGCGAAGAAACAGGAAGAGTTTCCCACGTTTAGTCGGAAAGCGCCTTTTGCCGAAAAAGGAATTTACCTGGCTTTCCTGCCCGTCAACGACCGCGAACTTACCTTGCATATCATTAATAACTCGGATTGGATTTTGCCTTTTGTGGTTTATCAAGATCTGGCCGGAAAGCAGTCGGGCTTGGCTTCGGGCGTTCTCAGTCCGCGTACTAGTCAGCGACTGACCGACTTGCTGACTAAGGACATCGAGCAGTGGCCCATTCTTGAGGTGCAGGCTTTGTATTTCCGGGAGGGAAGCAATGCCGTCAAGCTGCCTTTTCAGAAAAGACTTCGTTGTCGAGTGCAGTCTTTTTACAAAAAAAAGCAACAGGTACCCGTGCTGATAAAAGAAGGCTACCTATATCAGCTTGACGAAGAAAATACGACCAGCGCTGCTGCGCCGGACGCGTCGACGGCTTCAACTCCCGTTGGCGTTTCGGCTTCCGAATTGCGGGAGCGGATGCTTTCGCCCGAACCAACTGCCTCGCACAAAGTAGAAACCCCGCAATCGGTGGTAGATTTGCACGTGGAAAAACTTAGTCCTACGCCGGACGCTCTGTCGAACGCCGACAAGATGAAGTTGCAACTCGACACTTTCGAGCGGCAGTTGGAAAACGCCATCGCGGCGGGATTGGACGAAATTACGTTCATCCATGGAGCTGGAAATGGCGTGCTGCGTCAGGAAATCCAACGTCGTCTGAGTAAGCACCAGAACGTGCAGTTTTTTGAAGACGCCCAAAAAGAGAAATTTGGCTACGGGGCCACCTTTGCCAAGATCAAGTAAAATTGTGAAAAAAATAATGCCCTCAAATTGGGTACTGGGCTTACTGCTTTTGTTATTGCTAGGCCAATGCAAGCCTGCCGCGCCGAACCAGCCCGCTGCCCCCCAAGAAAAATACCTCTATTCCGATATGCAGCTACAGGACGAAAAACACCTCTCGTCGATCAACGTTCCCGTCGAAATGCCGCTGATCGAGCTCGAAAGGCAGCTCAACGCGCAGTTGAACGGGCTGATCTATGAGGACAACAGTTACGATGACTTCGACACCGACAACCTGAAAGCGAAAGTGTGGAAGATGAGTCCGATCAAGGTGCAGGCCGTGGATTCTACATTTCTGTTCGAAGTGCCGCTGAAAGTTTGGGTGAGCGTTCGCTACGAAACCAGTCCGCTGGGGTTCAAAATCTCCGGCACCAAGGAAACTGAATTCGCGCTGCGCCTGCGCTTCCTGTCCGACATCGACGTATCGTCCGATTGGCGGGTGACGACCCACACCAAAGTGGACAGCTACGACTGGATCACCGAGCCGAGCATTCGGGTGGCGGGGCTGAATATCCCCGTCAAGTCGATGGTGAGCCGGACGCTGAGCCGGAATTTTGAAAAAATCACGAAAGCCATCGACGAGCAGGTAGCCGGCACCATCGAACTGCGGAAGTATGTCCGGCAAGCCTGGGATCTGGCCCGGCGGCCCGTGCTGATGTCTAAAGAATACGACACCTGGCTCGTGGTGGTGCCGACCTCGGCGGTGATGACGCCTTTGGTAGTAAAAAATAATATTCTGCGAACCAGCATCGGTATCCGGGGCTACACCCAGACGGTCACTTCGGCGGAAGAACCCGAAATTCGGGGCGACGCCACGCTGCCCGACCTGCTGGTTGTGGATAAAATACCACAGGAGTTCAAGGTGGGACTCATCAGCGTGATTCCTTACCGGGAAGCCACCCGGCTGGCGAAGGCCAAGTTTGTGGGCGAAAAGTATTCCTTTAACAATGGCAAGTACTCGGTGGAGGTAACCAACCTCGAAATGTATGGACAGGACGAGTTCCTTATTATAAAGGCGGGATTGCGGGGCAGCCTGAACGGCATCATCTACCTGCGGGGAATTCCGCATTACGACCCCAAAACCCAAAATCTTTCTTTAATCGACCTGGACTATGACCTGGATACCCGCAATGTGATTTTCAAAACGGCGGGTTGGCTATTGCAGAGCAAGTTCAGCAAGATGCTGGAAAAGCAGTTTGTATTCCCGGTGGGCGCCCAAATCGAGGAAGCCCGGCAGAGTATCCAGAAAACCTTGCAAAACAACGTGTTAGCCAAAGGCGTAGTCTTGAACGGCACAATATCGGAAATCACCCCCGACCGCGTGTATCTGACGCCGGAGAACATTTATGCTGTCGTGTTCGCCACAGGTAGGGTATCGTTAAAAGTGGAAGGATTACTTTAATTAGTGCAAGAAAGCTTGCCTGACGGTTGATTTGGGTGCAAAATTTCTCCAATTATAAAGCTGCGGCTACCTTTCAATGCAAAGTATTTCTTAGCTTTGCGTCAACCGAAACAAGGGAAGCTGTCCTATCGCTCCGGCTTGAAGGCCGGGGAGGAAAGTCCGGGCAGTGTAGGGCGCCGTACTTCCTAACGGGAAGGCGGCAGACGGGCGACGGTCTGCCGACAGCCAGTGCCACAGAA
The DNA here is from genome assembly GCA_038256395.1 of Cytophagales bacterium. Classification (GTDB taxonomy): domain Bacteria; phylum Bacteroidota; class Bacteroidia; order Cytophagales; family Spirosomataceae; genus Persicitalea. Next base: position 7,874 of record JBBSKK010000054.1, read on the forward strand.
AAGATACCGCCTGGCATACTTTTTATGCTCGGTAAGGGTGAAAAGGTGGGGTAAGAGCCCACCGGCTCGTTAGCGATAACGGGAGCAGGGTAAACCTTACGGACTGAAAGACCAAATAGGTGCCGGCCAGAAGCGGCCCGCTTCGGTTCCGGGTTCGCCCGGAACGTCGGCATGGGTAGGTCGTTAGAGGCTTGCGGGTGACCGCAGTTCGAGATAAATGATAGGAGTTCCGGCCCCGCACCGGAAAACAGAACCCGGCTTACAGGCTTGCCTTTTTTCGGTTTTTTATTTAAATAGAATTTTGTAAAATTTGGCTTTTATTAGAATCACAACAACTGGTGTTTCCCATGAATAAGAAAAACCTTTACATCTCCCTGATCCTGTCGGCCTTGTGCTTCACGACCGCCTCCGCCCAGAATCGCAGCTACGAAGGTCCCAACAAAATGAACACCTGGTCCATCACGGGCTACGGCGGCATTACTCGTTTCTTTGGTGATTTGAAGCAGTACGACTTCAGGCGTGGTCCCGGCGAAGACCTTACCGGTGGTTTTGGCCTTTCGATCAACAAGCAGTTGACGCCCATATTCGGGGTGCAATTGACTGGCTGGAACGGTTGGTTACAGGGTTCCAAGCTGAACTACAAGAGTGAAATCACGGGCGATGTGCGGGATCTTCGATTTGAGAGTCCTTCATTTGTGCAAGTAACGCTGGATGGAACGATGAATATCAACCGCTTGCTGTTTGGCCAGGACAAGTTGCGCCGTTGGAAGTTCGACGCGCGTGGTGGATTTGGTATCATGTATTATCACACCGAAGTTTTCGACCTCAATACCAACGCCCTTCTTCTTTCTTCCAACACCGACGGAAGTTCTAAAACGGCAGGAGAATGGGAGCGCAACGGTTCCATTTACACCCGCGAATGGGTGGTACCCCTGGGCATGGACATTCACTACGAAGTATCTCCCCGCATCGACCTGGGTTTGTCTTTCGCCATCAATCACGTGCTGACCGAGAAACTCGACCTCACCGCGAGTAGCCTTACTAACCATGCGACTTCGACTGGTATCTTTACTTTTATTAAAGGGGATTCCGAATTGGATAAATGGGGTTACGGTGCCATCGCCCTTACCTATAAGTTGGGCAAAAACGCCGTGATGTCCAAAGATGGCAAGTACGACGCTTCGAGCGGTCGCTACCACCTGCGTTGGGCCGATCCCAAGTCGCTCATTCCGCTGCCCTACAATCCTACCATGGACGATGCGGACTCAATTGCCAAAGCCAATATGCCCAAGGCCGTCGATCCCCGTCTCTATACTGACTCCGATGGTGACGGCGTCGCCGACCTGTTCGATAAAGAACCCAACACGCCCGCTGGTAGCGTGGTGTCAGGTGGTGGCGTGGCCATCGACATCGACAAGTACATCACGGACGCTATCAAGAACAACCTGCCTAAGGACGAATGCGAAGCCCTTTTCAGCAATATCGAGTTCGATACCGACAAGGCGACCATTCGTAATCCTTCCGAAGAGACGCTCAGAAAGGTGGTCGAACTGCTGAACATGCGCCCCAACTGCCGCATCGTGCTGGTGGGTCACGCGGATGCCCGGGCTTCTTACGGCTACAACATGAACCTGTCGCGCCGTCGCGTCGAATCCGCCAGGCGGTTCATCCTGCGGGCCGGTCTGTCGGATCCGAGCCGTCTTTTGGTAGAGTACTACGGCGAATACCGTCCGTTGGCCGAAAACACGACCCCCGAGGGCTTGCAGGCCAACCGCCGCGTCGAGATCAAAATCATGCCGAACAATACGCTCCTTTCCAAATATCCTGCCGGATTCAGGAAGCAGTAAAGCAACGTATATAAAAGGCCTAAAAAAGGAGTGAAGCCAATTGGTTTCACTCCTTTTTATTTATCGTAAGATTATCTTTTACTACTTTATCTATTTGATTTACAATCAGATCAGTATAATAAATTATCATGCAAAGCATTTGAACTCATAAACTTTAAACTTTAAACTACTGTACCAGACGCTACTATCTAAAAAATCGCTAAATTTGCACCCTATTTGAAACGCAGGGACGAGATCCCTCACTTAAAACCATACAATTGTAATGGCAGTAAAAATTAGATTAGCGCGTCGAGGACGCAAGAAGTTAGCGATGTACGACATCGTGATAGCGGACGCCCGGGCTCCCCGTGACGGACGTTTTATCGAAAAGATTGGCACCTACGATCCCAACAAAAATCCCGCTGCGGTGGATTTGCAAACGGACCGGGCCGTGGATTGGCTGCTGAAAGGTGCCCAGCCCACCGACACCGCCCGCTCGATTTTGCACCACGAGGGTGTAATGCTCCGCAAGCACTTGCAGGTGGGCGTCAACAAAGGAGCCGTGACGCAGGAAGACGCGGACGCTCGCTTTGAGGAGTGGAAAAACATGAAGGAGGAGAAGACTGCCGCTAAGATCGAGTCTTTGAGCACCAAGAAATCGACGGAAAAAACGCAGAAACTCGACGCCGAGCGCAAAGTGAATCAGGCGAGGGTTGAAGCGATTGTCAAGAAAAATACACCGCCCGCTCCCGAACCCGCTAAGGAAGAAGCACCCGCTACGGAAGAGGTGACTGCTGAGGTGGAAGAAACTGCACCCGTGGCTGAGGAAACTGCACCCGCTGCTGAGGAACCCGCTACTAAGGTTGAGGAAGCCGCTCCGGCTGCTGAGGAAACTGCACCCGTGGCCGAAGAAGCCGCTCCGGCTGCTGAGGAACCTGCCGCTAAAACGGAAGAAGCCGCTCCGGCTGCTGAGGAAACTGCACCCGTGGCCGAAGAAGCCGCTCCGGCTGCTGAGGAACCCGCCGCCAAGGTTGAGGAAGCCGCTCC
>JBBSKK010000055.1:0-10713 GCA_038256395.1 Cytophagales bacterium
CGACGGTTCCGGCGGGGCTGCGTAACCTGGTTGACGGTCCGTCGCCACGGTCCGGTGCGAGCCGACCCACGCCGGGCGTTTCAACTACTGAGCGCACGTGCTGCATCTGTCCGGCCCCTTCGTGGTTTGGCGCGTCGTACCAGAATTGGCTGAAGTGGTCAGGTTCCACCAGATCGCCCGGTTTGTCCATGTCGTAAATAGGGCTTAGCCACTCAAAGGTACAATTTTCCCAACGAGCGTGTGCAATCTGGAATTAATTCTCCAGAGTCAAGTGGTTCTCCACTGTACTGCCGATATCTACCCCACGTAGACAAAAATTCTTATGGAGCGTCATTTTGGGGACTACAAATGTTTTGCCGGCCTCCAGCGTCAATTTATAAACTTGATTAACTATCTCAACCTTCTATTGCTGTCCCAGCAGGTGAGCAATTGTAATTCGGATGAACACAGGGAAGAGTTGCTGCACAGGCCATCCCCAGGCCATCGACCCGCACCTGGTATCACATTAACCTGAACGCGGCCGCCGCTACGGGAGAAGCGCTCAGCAGCGGCTGACCGTCGGCGTCCCGGTCGATTTCGCTGAGCAGCAGTAAAGCCCGTTTTCGAAATGGAGGCAATTTTGAACTTTTCCACGGCCTGAGGTTCGCTTGTTTGCCCGGGGACCGGCTGGAAAAGACGTGTGCGAGAGGCGCGGGGAAAATTGTACCTTTGTGTAGTCAAGCCTATTGTTATGAAAAGTAAAACTTTATCCAAAATTCCCGCCTTCGTGGCGGGTTGGGCGGTGCTGGTTCTGCTGGCTCAAAGCTGTCACGTACAGATATCCAAGCCAGCGGCTAAGAACAGCGTTTCCCAAAACCCGGCCGTCGGTACCTACACCGAAAACGTCCGCACGACGCCGTTCCAGACGCCCGAGCAGGAGCGACAAATGTTCGATTTGCCGCCCGGCTTCGAGGTGACGCTCTTCGCCGCCGAGCCGGACATCACCAAGCCCATGAACATCGAATTCGATGACCGGGGGCGGCTGTGGGTGACGCAGTCGTCGGAATACCCGATTGCAGAGGGCGAGAGCGATGGCACCGACCGCCTGACGATTCTGGAAGATACCGACGGCGACGGGCGGGCCGATAAATTCACCCATTTCAGCGACAGTCTCAATATTCCAATCGGCGTGATGCCGGTTGCCGACGGGGTATTGGCATACAGTGTGCCGAACCTGTATCACTTCAAGGACAAGGACCACGACGGCAAGCCCGAAAGCAAGTCGGTGCTGCTGGGCGAATTCGGCCACAAGGACACGCATGGCATGGTCAACAACCTCATGCGTGGCTACGACGGATGGCTGCAAGTCTGCCACGGCTTTTCCAACACCTCCACCGTGGCCGGCACCGACGGCGACTCGATTACCATGACTTCGGGCAACACCTTCCGGGTGCGGCTCGACGGTGGCCGGGTGGAGCAGACCACCTTCGGGCGCGTGAATCCGTTCGGCTTTGCCTACGACGAAAAGGGGTATTTGTACTCCACCGATTGCCACACCAAGCCCATCACCCAGCTGATTTTTGGGGGTGACTACCCGCATTTTGGCAAAAAAGCCCCCGTCGGCATCGGCTTCGCCCCCGCCATGATGAGCTACGACCTGGGCTCCACCGCTTTGGCCGGGTTAGTTTATTATACCGGAAACCAGTTTCCCGCCGAGTACCGCCACAATTTCTACACAGGCGACGTGGTGACCTGCCGCATCGACCGCACCACAATCACCTACGACGGTGCCACGCCCATTTCGCACAAACAGACGCCGCTGCTGGTGAGCCGGGACCCCTGGTTTCGTCCGGTTGACGTCAAGCTCGGCCCCGACGGCGCGATCTACGTCGCCGATTTCTACAACCGCATCATCGGCCACTACGAGGTGGCCCTCAACCACCCGGGTCGCGACCGCACGAGCGGCCGCATCTGGAAAATTACTTATGTCGGAGATCAGCCGTACGAAAAAGGAATCGTCAACGACTGGTCGAAAGCTACCCTGCCGCAGCTCATCGCCGGGCTGTCGCACCCGCAACTGAACACCCGCTTGAAGGTCGCCGACCGCCTGGTGGACAGTTGGGGGGCGAAAGCCCTCGAATCCGTGAAAAATTTACTGACCACCGCTGAGCCGGACGACGATTCCTACGTTCATGCGCTTTGGGTGTTGCATCGGTTGGGAGCTCTGGAAGATGATTTTTTGGATAAAGCCCTGCGCAGCATCCATTCGACAGTACGAATCCACGCGTTGAGAATTTTGCAGGAAAGAAAAATTATGGATTCAAAACACAAGCCCCTCGTACTTGCTGCCTTGTCGGATGAAAACCCATTTATCCGTCGCAGCGCCGCCGAGGTGTTAACGCGCTTCCCGAAAGCCGACTACCTCAGGCCGCTGCTCGCCCTGCACGAAAAAACCGACAGCGCTGACACCCACCTGCGTTACACCGCCCTGCTGGGCATTCGCCAGAACCTGCGCGACTCCCGCGTGCTGTGGCGTGTCCCGGCCATGCCCTGGACCGACGGCCAACTGGCCACCCTGACGCGGGTGATGCTGGACGTGCCGTCTTCGACGGCGGCCGCCTTTGTGCTGGACTATGTGCGGAATCACGATTTGCCGAAAGCAGATCTGGTCGATGCGCTCGAATACATCGGGCGCCACGCGGCGCCTTATCAACTGAAATCGGTGATCGGTTTGGTCAATAAAAAATTCGCCGCCGACTACGACACCCAGTTATCCTTGTACCAAACCCTGCAAACGGGCATCAGGCAGAGCGGCATTGCCCCCGGCCCCGACATAGAAGAATTGGGCACCCGGCTGGCGAGGCATTATCTGGAAAACATCGACGAGGACACCGACGCCTGGAAAAGCCGCCCGCTGGTGGCGACGGACCGGGGCGAACTGCCCAACCCGTGGGTGGTTTCGGAAGAATACCTTACCAATATCGTCCCGGCTTTTCGCATCATTTACAGCGGCAACGGTGGCTTACCCCAGCGGGCATTGCTGCGTTCCGCGCCCTTCCGAATCCCGGAGCGGCTATCGATGAACGTCTTCGACAACGACCCCGACAACCGGGCATCTAAAATGGGCGTCTCTCGCAACGCCGTGCGCATCCGGCTGTCCGACGACGACCGCCTGGTGGGCGAGTACCGCGCCGAGCAGAAGCAACGCGGCGTGGGGAAAGATTTGATCAAAAATACGACTTTCGATTTGGGAAAATACGCTGGACAAGTGGGCTATCTCCAGGTGCTGGACAGCTCGACCGTCGGTGCCATCGGTATCGGCAAATTGGAGCCCGCCGTGCTGGAAATTCCCGCCAAGAGTCCGGCAACCCTGGTCGATCAGCGGGTAGCGGCGGCCAAAATTGTGGGGCAGTACAAAATCAAATCCCTGGAACCCGAACTGCGGAAATTGGTAAAAGCCAACTGGCTCGACCACCAGTTGAGAAGTGCGGCGGCGGAGAATTTGATGGAAATCGACCCCAAAGCCAATGCCACCCTGCTGGCCGAAGTCTTCGCGGACCGCGATCAGTTGCCCATTCTGAGGGAAAAGCTGGCCGCCAATTTGGGAGAATCAGCGTCGCCTTCGTTGCTTGATGTCCTGCAGGCGCAGTTGGCGGGCGGAGCGCGCAGTCTGCAAGTGGCCATCGCTACGGCCTTGGCCCGCACTTCGGCGGGCATCGAGCGGCTGTTGGGTGCTTTTAAGGATCAAACCGCTAACCCGGAAATAGCGACCGACCTGGCGGTGAGGGAAAGCCTCGCCCGCAACGCCAGTCCCGCGCAGCGGCAGGAATTGGCGAGCTACCTGGCCAGCGGCGCCCAGGAACGCGAAGCCCGGCAGAAGCTGATCGACCAGCGCCTGACCGACTTCAAGCCGGGTGGTTTCGGCCCGGGGGAAGGCAAGGCGGTTTTTACCCAAAACTGCAGCACCTGCCACCAGATAGACGGCAGCGGCGGACTAGTCGGTCCGCAGCTCGACGGGATCGGCAACTGGGGCGGCAAGGCCCTCACCCAGAAGATTCTTGACCCCAACCGCAATATCAGCGAAGCCTTCCGCACCTACAACATCACGCTGAACGACGGCAAGTCGCTGAACGGACTCCACCGCCGCACCGAAGGCGAGGCGGTGGTCTTCGCCGACCCGGGCGGGCGGGAATTCTCCGTGGCTAAAAAAGACATGAAGGAATACAAGCCTTCGCCCTACACGCTTATGCCCGACCAATTTCGACATACGATTCCTGAAAAGGAATTTTATTCCCTGTTGGATTACCTGTTGAGCGTGAAGTGAAGTGTTTTGGCAGGAACGGGCCCTCCTGGGACCGAGCCCAACCTGATGGTGGGGTCAGGGCAGTTCCGCTGCACCGTCACCTGGGAAGGCGACGAGCTGAACCGATGTTTAAATGGCTGCCAAAGATGTTTTGCCCTGTGCTCCTTTTTTAGCCGTCTGGCTAAGAACAAAATTGATAATTTTGGGGAGAGATATCGAGTCATGGCTTCCGAAAACCTGGAAGAAACTTTTTACATCAGTCGAGCCGCCGCCAACCTACGGCGGGTAGGCCGCGCCGCAAGGCAGTGTCGCCCTCGCCGCCGACCGGAAGAGAATGCCCGACAGCGTGTGTTCGTGTTCGTGGGCTTGTAATTTACCACAACGTTTGCCAACGGCCAGCAAAGCCGCCAGCAGCAGAAAGCCAATCGGCAGATGCACCAGCACGGGATAAAAGCGGCCAAAGAAAATGGCCAAGTCGGAAACCTGTAGGAGGAAAATGGAAAGCATGAAAAACGTTAGTCGATTTCGATGATCGAGTGAATGTCCAGTTTATTCAGGGTAAGGGCAATTTGGCCATTCCTGTACTCATAGGGCAGGGGAGTGCCTTCGGGTTGTAACATAACCTTGCCGGGCCTCTTTGGATACTTGATGCTCACTTGCAGGGGGCCGAGCGGCGGAATCTCGTCGAAAGCTGCCGCCGTTTTGTGCGGCCCGGCCAGGTTCAGCAGGTTCACCATCAGCTTGCCGTCCTTGCGGTTGACGGCCAGATACACGTACTGCGAACCCGTCACACCCACCATCGGGTTGTGGATTTTCTCCACGAGTTCCCCCACGAACCGACGGGCGGTGTGCGATTCGTTCTTGAGGTAGGCGTCGGCCAGCCCCACATACACGGCGGCGATTCGGCCTTTGCCGTAGCGGGCCACGGAAGCCGCCGCGCCGAGGTAGTGGCGCAGGTCGCGGTGGCTGTAAACGCCGCCGAAGGTTTCGGTGCCGTTCTCGGGCGTGAAAGTCCGGTACCCCGTCGCTCCCGCCGTGACGCGGCCAGCCGAGCCGAAGTGAGTGTTGTTCCTGGTTTCCCCGCCGAGCGTGACGCCCAGCGCGGGAGCGAAATTGTCCACTGCCTTGGGGCCTATGACCAGCAGCGTCCCACCCTTTTCTACGTACCCAAGGAGTTCTTTATTCTCTTTTTCGGATAAAACCTCCCACTCCGGCAGCACGATGAGCGGGTAGTCGTCCATGCGACCCGCAATATTGTGCGTCATCCTGATCTCGGTGGAAAGCTGGTTGCCGAGAAGGAGTTGAAGCGTGCCTTTCAGAGCCTGCTGGCTGAAATTGGACATATAGACGGCATCAGTCAGGTGCTTCTGCCCGGCGGTGGAGTAGTAAAGGGCCACCTGCGGCACGGGCGTGGCCTGGTAGCAAAAGGGCTGCCGGGCGCGACAGAACTCCGCCAGTTCGCCCATCGTCCCGAAGGCCCAGGCGGGCAGCGAGGCGTCGCGCTCCTGCGACCAGTAGGCCTGGAATCCGCCGCCCATCGCCATCACCTGCGCGGCTTCCTGCGAAAGTTGCACCGAGGATTTGGGTGCTTTCATGCCCGTCCAGTCGCCGCCGAAGCTCCACGCCATCAGGTCCCAGGGCTTGCCCTGCGGCGCGATGCAGCGGGCTTCGTAGGCCCCGCTCTCCACGCTGTTGTAGGGCGCGAAATCACCCGAAATGAAATCGACGGGAATATCCACGGGTTCGGGCATGAAGGAACTGAAGGCCCAATTGCTGGCGACCTGAAACCCGGGGTTGTAACGGTGCATGGCTTCGGCGTAGTGGGCGATGTAATCGCGAAATTTCCGGCGGGTGAATTCCAGCAGGTCGTCGAAATGCGGGTCACCTTTTTTCCTGGGAACGTCGAAGATTCCGGTCGCCCGCTTAAATTCCGCCAGGGCATCGGGGCGGTAGTCGGGTTCCACGGCCCAGCTATCGCCGTCGATCCAGACACCGTCCACACCGTAGTCGCTTATTTCCTTCAACTGTGGAATGAGCAGGCTGTCGGAGTACGCGCTCCAGAATGATACTTTTTTGGGGTCGGGCTTGCCCTCGGCGTCCAGCCGCGCCCAGTGCGGGTGCAGTTCCACCGCCCGGTCGTCCCAAACGCCGGAATAGTGCACATAAAGGGCCACATCATGTTTTCGGGTCACTTCCCTAAATAGTTTCAGCGGGTCTTTCACAAAGCCCCCGGCGGGATTGCCCACTTCGGTAGGGTAACTCGTCAGACCGGCGTGGCCCTTGCAATCCACCTGAATGAAGTCGGGCCTCACGCGCGTGAGCAGGCTGTCCACCATGCCCTCGGTGAGGGTTTGGCCGATGACCGAATCCCGCAACTGGGCGTGGAAGTCGAAGTGCAGGCCGAAGGGCGAGTTGGCGCGGCGCGGCGCGATTTGCTGCGCGGCGGTGAGTTGGGGCAAAAGAAACAGCGCGAGGCTGAGTGGCACTGTTGTAAATTTAAGGGCACGGAGTTTCACGGAGTTGTTCACAGGTTTAATCAAAGTTTATTTTTAGGGTACTGGGTACGGGATTCTTTGTGCAAATCGCCCCCCCCGCCCAGGTCGGAGTGCCGCATCAGCGCCGATGCGGTACCGGGATTTCCACGCTAAGAAACGATTTTTATATTTGAGGTTCATTAATATAGGACTTTCGCTTATACAGCATGAACAGAAGGATTCATGAGTTGTTGAACCAAGTAGTCGGTGAACAAACCTCGCCTGACCTGATAGACCGTGACCTTTATCTGCTTGGCTTTGACCTTAAGCGACACCCAGGCATGGTAGCAGCATGCCAGGTGGTTGCGCTGGGAGCGGGCCTTGCGGCACTGGCACCTTTCCGAACCCGTCAGCTGCTTGAACTCCCTATGGAATTGCTCCACCTGCCACCTGTTGTCGTTCTTGATTTCGGCGACGAACAGGTTTACAGCGTGGTCAAGGTCATTAGTGATGACCCAGTCAATGTCGCCGTTTGGGGCGACCACCTTGAACAGCTTCACCATGAAGGGGCACTCTTTCAGCTTGACGGCCAGACCTTTGACTAGCGACTGCTCGTCAAAGGGGAGTGTGGCCAGATGCTGGTAGCCCATCTCCCGGCTCAGGCTTACCAGGCGGTTGCTCTTCAGCGGCCGCCGCTGCGGTGTGGTGAAGAAAGTCCAGCCGCTGCGGTGGATGAGCTTGAGGTTGGCCACCGAGGCATACCAAGTGTCAAAGAGTATCGTCTTGGCTTTGAGTTGCTTGTGCGTTACCAAGCGAACGAACATTTCTTGGAAATGATCATTCTTAGTCTTGCCGTCATCCTCGGGGCTGTAGACGCGGTAGTCGACGGGCCAGAAGTCGCCGTCGTTGCCAGAGGAGTGCACGAGGTTGACCAAGCCTATGCCCTTGACTGTACCGTGTTCATTGCCAGAATATTGACGCTTGACCAGTTCGATAAAGTTGGAGTACTGCTTGTTCTGAACACTGTCATCGGCAATGATGACCGAGTTTTCCGAATCCTCGATGTGAGGTGCAACCGAGGCCCACAACTGCGAGGGCGTGAAGCGTTCGCGCCGTAAAAAGTCGCTGACCGAGTCATGGCTAACGTTGGGCTTGTGGTCGGCCAGGTTGGTACAGGTGTAGTTGAACGGCGTGCTCAGCAGGTACTCTATGTAGTCTTTTTTCTGTAGCATCCAGTAAATTTAAATGTATTACCATTCACAAGCGAAAGTCCTAGAATAATTGAAATTCAGAATATTAAAAAAAAATGGGGGTGAGAAATCGGCTTAAAAATGGCTATTATATTCAATCACCGGGGTAGTCTCATTTTTTAAACGAAGAAAACCTTTTTGAAAACCACTTCATTAAATCACTGATAATCAGCGTTTATATAGTGATCTGATTACTTACCGGATAAATCCCGGTACCCCATTGACTTTTCATTCAACCCGTATTTGGTCACACTGGCAAAAAAGAGCTGAACATTGGTTTTTAATTTTTGTATACTGTATATTTACAGTATACAAAAAGGTCGCTTGATGATTATTTCTATTCAGCACAAAGGGTTGAAATTGTTTTGGACTAAGGGCGACCGGAGCAAGCTGCCTGCTTCGATGGTGCCCAAAATAGAAAGAGTTTTATCCATCATTGATGAATTGGAACTGGTGCCGGACGACTTGCAGGATTTGATCTTTTTGCGTCCCCACCCGCTCAAAGGGAATTTAAAGGATTTTTGGGCGATGGACATTTCAGGGAACTGGCCTATTATTTTCAAATTCAACAACACAGACCACACCGCTCACGATGTGGATTTTACAGACTACGACTAACGCTTATGGATATTATGAAAAGACACAGCAGCATCAACGTACACCCCGGCAGCATTCTCAAAGAGGATATTTTGGTTCCTGCCCGTTTAAGTTTAGGGGATGCAGCGGAATTATTACAGGTATCAAGGCTGACACTTTCGAAGATCGTCAACCAGAAGGGGGCGGTCACGCCCAATATGGCAATCCGGATCTCCAAGGCATTTGGCGGTAAGGCGGATTTCTGGTTGAGGATGCAAAGAGGGTATGACCTTCGGAAGGCGGAGCAGGAGTTCGAACAGAACCCTGTACAGATCAAGAAATTTGAATTGATTTAAACCGGCCATGCTCAATCATGTAGGAATGGATGGAAATAGCATTTTTCAAAAGACACCAGAGTAGTGAGATTTTTCATTATTACAAAGTTTTTGGCGGCAATTGCAAAATCAAAGACGGTTACCAGGAAGTCATCAATTCCCTGAATGACCGGCCTGTCATATCCACTGAACACAATCACCCCTATGATCCTTCTGACCCTGAAAGGGAATTTAACTTTACTGGTACTTGGGTTACCTATGAGGTAGGAATCCCTATAAGTGAACAGGAATATCGGCAAGCCTATCAGAAAGCGGTCGCCAATGAATTCGTTATCAAATAATTGAAATCTGCTCAGACATGGAAGCACAAATAGAACCGATTGATTTTCAGTAAGAAATAATGATACCTGTCCAGTTCGTTAATGGTTGCTATGCGGTCAACCAGGATTTGATCTCTACGGTGAAGCTTGCAGTTGCAGCTCTGGGCCTGCTGACAGTGGAAGACCTGAAAGCAGTTCCCCAGGAGCAAATTTCTGCCCTTTTTACCCTTTGATGAGCCACTAGTATGAACTAAGCCAACTGGTATGGCTCAGTTGTACTGCACTCAAAAACTGGGCAAATTTATCCAAACCGGGAAAAAGTAGGGTTTACCCCAGACAGAGTACGACTGGAGTGGACACCTGTTTTTTATTTTCGGACGTAAATGCATCGTTTTTGTGCATAAGAAAAGCCTGTACACGGTAACGCTGCTGGATATTTTCAAAAAGGATATGGCCCACATCAATCGATTTTCCTGGAATCCTTTATCGGCCAGCTTAAAGCGGACCATATATTAGGCAGTCATGAGCCGCTGATCAGGGATATCTACAAAGAGATAGACCTGGTTTCGACCGACAATGACAGAAAGACCCTTGGAACAATCAATAACATCGTATCGATCTTTCAGGGAGCTACCGCTATAGGGCATTTTGCGGATTTGGAATCAGCCAGGCGTTATGCGTCCGAAGGGATCAACAGGATGCCCTGGAAACCACTAGGATATGGATGCTCCAGGGATATGAGGCGGCAAATGCTCAACCGAATTAATGAATAACATCTGCGGTTTGCTGCTCTTCGAGATCAGTATACCATCTATTCAATGTAAAGCCAGGCCGGATTTGGGCCATTTTTTTTCGAATCAACAGGTGTGAAATTGGAAAAACCCAGGCCTTTAGAATTGATTGTAGCTGTGTTAGGGTATTAATAATATCGTTTAGCCAACCCATGGGGAAAATTGTACGTTTGAGTAGTTAAACCCCAATTGCCGACAATTTTGTTAGGTCGGGCATTTCTCTAAGCCATGCTATTATGTTCACCGACCGCTTTCAGTAGTTGAAAACGGTCGGCTTCTTTTCTAGCCAAACTGATAATCTTTCCTTAAATCGACCCATGAACAGAAGAACATTCTCCCATAATCTCCTTGGTGTTTCAGCAGGTATGCTAGGTATTCCCAATACCTTGTGGGCTTACGAAAATGTGGAGGAACGACTGGGAAAGATACCTAAGACCGATACACACGTCCATCTGTTCGACCTGAATAATTTGTCCTATGGTTGGTTGAAAAACGCGCCCAAAATCAACCGTAGTTTCGATTTACAGGATTATAGAGAGGCCACGAAAAGTTCGAACATCGGAAAAATGGTTTTCATGGAGAGTGGAGCGGACGCCGGTTTGGGTCTTAAGGAAGCTACCCTGGTAAGCCATTTGGCCCTATCCGAACCAAATATGAAGGGTATAGTGGCCAAGGCGGACCTTAC
>JBBSKK010000056.1:0-10584 GCA_038256395.1 Cytophagales bacterium
ACGGGTATCTCATTGGCGACGCCGTGCGCGACAAGGACGCCATCGCCTCCTGCGCCATCATGGCCGAAGTCACGGCTTACGCCAAAGACAAGGGACTCAGCCTGTTCGACATGCTGATGGAGATTTATAAGCAGTACGGGTTCTATTACGAAGGCTTGATTTCCATTACCAAAAAAGGCAAAAGCGGGGCCGACGAAATCCAGCAAATGATGGCCGACTTCCGCGCCAATCCGCCCAAGACACTGGCGGGCGCACCCGTCATCCGCATGGACGACTACCAATCGTTGAAGAATGTGGATACCCGGAGCGGGACGATTTTCAATATTCCCGCCGGACAAATGGGCATCGAGCAATCCAACGTTCTGCAATTTTTCACCAACGACGGCACCAAGTTTACCTGCCGCCCGTCCGGCACCGAGCCGAAAATTAAGTTCTACGTCGGCGTCCGCGCCAACCTGGAAAACAACGAAGATTTCGACGCGGTTTATGCGGGGTTGCAGGAGAAGGTGCAGAAGATAGGGAAGGAGCTAGGGCTTGTTTAGAGAAATTTTGGAAGAGGAGGAAAGGAGAATGGAGAAAAGGAACTTGCGCCTGCATCCTTTCATCCATTCCTCCTTTTATCCTTTCATCCTTCATTTTCGCTCAAACGCCAACCGGATTTTCGTTACCCTGGGATAATCGAATGCGGCGGTTTCGGTGGTCATTTCGAAGTAGTCTTCGTGGACGCTGCTGGGTTGTATCGTCCAGCTAGAGCGGGCGTCAGTGGTGGTGTCGGCTGCTGTGACGAGGATGACCTCATCGGCGGAGTCGATGGCCCAGTGTAAGACATTGGGTTTTTCTTTATCCTCGTATTTTCCTACAAAATCGCCGCCCTCCCGGAACTGTACGCTTTTCATGTAGCGACTGAACACCGGCCCGCCAAAATTGGGTACTTGCTTACCGTCTTTGTAGCTCAGCGCTTCGTTGATGTAAACGGCTTCGATACGCCAATCAGGAGCGGCTAGAAGGTAATCTCTCGCTTTTTCCGGCGAATCGGCGGCTGGATTGCAAGCTCCCATCAGGAAAATAAAAGTGAGCAGTAGCCAGTTTTGAGCAAGTTTCATTTTTCAGCGGAGCGGTTGATTGAAATTTCGGTGATCTTGGTATTCAGCGGGATTTTTTCTGGGTCGATTTCGTACTCGTAATTGTTAGCGTCGAGCTGGAAGGACAACGGGCCTTTGGTGGCAGTAGTACGCCCCTCGATTTCGGAGCCGTGGATTTCCAGATTCCGGTAGCGGTTGAAGAGGTCGCCCAGCGTCATGCCCACTTTCATGCCTTCGGTGGTTGTGGGAATCGAAGAAGTGATGGTAATGTCGCCGACCTTCGTTTCGTCATTGGGGTCAGGCATCAGGTAGCCAATTTTGCTTTCTGGGCCGTCCATGATGAGGTACACCGTGAAATCGCCTTCCCCATTGACCAGTTGGCTTTTTACCAGCTCGGCTTCGTGCGTAGCCAATTTATCGCCCGGCGCAATGCCCCGAAAAGAATCCGGGAAAATAATGTCCAGTGAATTGGCGTCGGAGACCGAAGCGGTGGCGGGCCGGGCGGCGAACGCCGAATCCGCCCTTGCGGTAGATTTGTTCTCTGATTTACAGGAAAAAAATAAAGCGGTCAATAGTAGGCCCTTAATAATGAGTGGCGTTGATTTCATGGGTTGGTGACGTTGTTTGAAAACACAAAAAAGTAGGCGGGGAAAAGCAATACTTAATGCAAAGATTGGAAAAAACGAGGTTTCCCAAACCACTGGGTTCGCTTTGTAGCCGAAAAATGTCGGAATTTCCTGCCTGTTGGCGCATTAGGGTTGTACTTTTGCACAAAAAAACTTCTAAGCGCTTCGACCAATGAAAAAAACCCTCATTCTCTGTCTAATCTTAGCTGTCCTGAACCTCCCGGCCTTCGCCTGGGGCGTCACGGGCCACCGCGTGGTGGGGCTGGTGGCACAAAATCACCTCGATCGGAAAGCCAAGTGGAAAATAGCTAAAATCCTGAACTGCAACTCGCTGGCCGAGGTAGCCAACTACATGGACGATGTCAAGTCCGACACGGCTTATAACCATACCCATGACTGGCATTGGGTCACGATTTTACCGGGGCAAACCTACGAGCAAAGCATGAAGAACCCGAAGGGCGACATCCTCATGAAAATCGAGGAAATTACCGCCGCCCTGAAAACGCACACGCTTTCGCCCGAAGCAGAAGCCGAGCATTTGAAATTCCTCGTTCACCTCGTCGGCGACCTGCACCAGCCGCTGCACGTCGGCGACCGCGACGACCAGGGCGGCAACCGCGAACGGGTGACGTGGTTCGGCCAAAACTCCAACCTCCACCGCGTGTGGGATAGCGACATGATCGAGGGCAAGCAACTCAGCTACTCCGACATGGCGGGTTTTCTGAACGAGCCATCCAAAGCCCAAATCAAGCAGTGGCAAGCAATAAGTACGCTGGAATGGGCCGCCGTCTCGCAAGGATTACTGCCGCAGGTTTACACCTTACCCGAAGACAAAAAACTGGGCTATCGCTATTCCTACGAAAACTTCGACACTGTGCAGCGCGTGCTGATGCAGGCGGGGATTCACCTGGCGGGGATTTTGAATGAGATTTATGGGTAGTTTTTTTAGGGGCAGAGGGGCAAAGCTAGGCTATTGTCATTCGGCGAATGCCTCGGCCAGGGGAAGTTCGATTCCGGTAACCGGATCGACGAGCGTCATTTCTTCGGTGAATATTTTGCTCTTATCGGCGGCAGAAAACACGACGATTGCCTTGAACAGGGGAAGCACGATCCAGCACGACTTCACCCCCGCCGCAAAGTAACGTTGTGCTTTGGCGACCAATTCGCCTTCGGTTTGGGAGGGCGACAGGATTTCTATGGTCGTCAAAGGCAACTGACTCATGGCCGTTTTGTCCTCCAAAAAATCAATCTGCAACTTCGGGTAAATCGCAATATCGGGTACCGCATTGGGTTTCTCGGGCATGATGAGCTCGATTTCCGATAGAACGGTGTATTGCTTGCGCAATAAAGTTTTCAGCTCAAAAACAAGATTGCCCTGAACAAGGGAATGATTCAAACTAGGCATAGGCTTGTTGCGCTCGATCTCGTACTGCGTCAGTTCGCTTTCCGTTACGGTTTCAGTAAGTAGTTCCATGACTTGCCGGATGTTTTTGACAAAGATAACAAATAGCCGTCGGCAGTCAGTCATCGGCACGGGGCTTTTTAAGGCCTTGTACTCCGTGGGCTGTGTCGTATGGACGCATCCCCCCACAGCCCTAACCGTTAGGCATTCTCAAAGTCTTGGGTCAAATCGGATGCCGGGTAGTTGAAAATGGAAACTCCGTCGAAAGCCACTTCTTCACGAAACTTGACGGAAAATGCTACAAACTTGACGGATTTTGCGCCTGCGATGGCCCCAACTTTGGGGTAACCCAAAAGGGGACATAGGAGGAAGCTGAAAATCCGTCAAAGAGTAAGCGATCTAAAAATCACACTAATGAGAAACCCCTCAAAATTGCTCAGCCTGTTTTTTGTATTCATGGCCGTCGTGTTGTGTTCATCAGAAACACAAGCCCAATTACAGCCCCCGGGTTCTAAGTTGCATAACCAAGACTACATAGATTACCTGAACTACCTCGGATCTAACTCGACATTGACCGCAGAACAAATGAAAGAAGTCAGGGAAACTATGCTGGCCATCAACAACGAAGCCCGCCTAAACCCCAACTACCGAGTAGCACAGCGCTGTACGACGGCATTACAATTGCCCTCTAATTTGGAACCATTGATTATCAACGAGGATCTGAACAAGTTAGCCCAGGAACAGGCGGTCTATCAGGCATCCATCGGTGATGTTACGCACGACAATGCAAACTACCGCGATTTTGGAGCAAGAGTAGATAGGTACCTGAAAAATCATCCAAAGCCGGAAGCCTGCGCTGGTTCAGTGAACTTAGGCGACTACCCCATCGGCTGGATGAAATCAGAAACCCATTACCGACCTACCTGGAATTTGAATGGGGACAACACCCCCACCTATCCGATAAACGCCGTTGGCTACGGCGTGGCCAAGAATGGCGAACAATGGTATTTTACCGCCATTTGGAGTTATGTCGCTGACCCGGAAGCCATCAAAAAAGCCAACAAAGATAATCTGGCCTTCGGCAAACCCGCCAAGCAATCCTCTGACCTCGATGCCAGCTACGCCGGAGCGGGAAAAGCGGTAGATGGCAACATCGATGCCAACCTGAAAATGAACGATGCGAAAAGCTCGGTTTCCCATACCGGAAACGAAGAATCTCCCTGGTGGGAGGTGGATTTGGGGGCGGTGTACGACATTGGTAAAGTGGTGGTGTGGAATCGGCAAGACTGCTGCTGGGACAGAATGCAAAACTTCACGGTAGCTACCTCGACTACCCCGTTCAATGTCCAACAAAGTGGTGAGCAACTTGGTCCGTTTAGTCCTTGGTCGGCTCAAAAAAAGGATTATACCGTGGATGTCAACAAAAAAGGCCGATACGTGCGAATTAGCCTACCCAAAGACCCCAGAAACCCACGGAGGGTACTCAACTTGACGGAAGTGCAGGTATTTGGCAAAGCGACCAACCAGCCGACATCACCCGATCCTGTCGCTACAAAGCCGACTACTGCTTCTACCGGTAATTCTTCGACACCGCCCGACCCTTTTGCGGCAAAGCCAACTCCTGCCAACGCGGCCACCCTGAAATACCGGGCCACGATGAAGCCCGGCGACAAGCTGATGGAAGGAGAAAAAGTAGTCTCCTCCAACGGCAAATTTCAACTCAGGGGTACCAGCGGGGGAGATTTCGTGATCGAAGAAGTCCAGAGCGGCCGGGTGGTTTACACCTTTCCGCTGGGTAGCCCTTTCGGGGCCCGACCTAGCGTAAGTATTTTCAGCTACAATCCCGACGGCAACATCTGTATTCAAAGTACGCAGAACAAGTCGTATTGCGCTACGAACGGACGCGACGCGGTGGCCCCGTTGATTCTCAACAAGAGCGACCACGCCGAACTGACCGACGACGGGCGGTTTATCCTAGTTAACAACAAAGGGGAGGAGATTTGGGCCTCGGCCCCCAAGGCGCAGGCGGTTGCCACTGGCGGGCGCATTCGTTTCATCAATAAAAACAAGGACGACGGCTTGGCCTATCCCCATGTGGATAGGGTGTATGCTACAGGCAGCACCGTGTACGCTGCCACTCTCAATGGCCTAAGTGTCTCCACCGATCGGGGGAAATCCTTCAAAACTGCTTTGAAAGTCGATTGGATGCGTGGCGTGTACGCGGTGGGCAGCACCGTCTATGTCGCCACCGATGGGGGACTCCATATCTCGACCGATGGGGGCAACACCTTTGCCCATAAAACCACTACCAATGGCTTGGGCAATAACGCTGTGTCTGCGGTTTATGCACTGGGCGGCACCGTCTATGCCGCCACCCACGGTGGGCTGAGCGTCTCCACCGATGGGGGCAACTCGTTCACTAACAAAACAACCGCCGACGGCCTGGGGAGTGACAATGTGCATCAACTATACGCAGTAGGTAATACTGTCTATGCCGCTACCGATGGGGGGCTGAGCATCTCCACTGACGGGGGCAGTTCCTTCATCAACAAAACTACCGCCAATGGCTTGGGAAGTAACAATGTATGGGGGGTGTACGCAGTAGGCAATACTGTTTATGTAGGCACCGACGGGGGAGGGGTGGGCATCTCCACCGACGGGGGCAAGTCCTTCACCAACAAAACCACCGGCAGTAACTGGGTGCGTGAGGTGTACGCGGCAGGCAGTGCTGTCTATGCCGCCACCGATTTGGGGCTGCAAATTTCAACCGACGGTGGCAATTCCTTCACCAACTATACCGCCGCCGACGGCTTGGGCGATAGTGCCGTATTCGGCGTGTACGCAGTGGGCAGCACCATTTATGCTGCCACTAGTGGGGGAGTTTCCATAGGTACCGATGGGGGCCGCTAACCGAGCCACCGCCAATAGACTCCAACTTTGGGGTATCCCAAAAAGGGGAAAACGAGGAAGCTGAAAATCCGATGAAAAGTAAGCAAATCATTTTACCAATCAACCAAATTAATTATGAGAAATTTTCTTTCCTCAGTTTTTCTCGTGTTGATCCTGGCCCACGCGGCCATGGCCCAGTCGGGTACTAGTACAATTGCAATCGGGGGCAAGCTCACGGAGGGCCAACGCGTGTATTCCCCCAATAAAACCCACTACATGGCCATACAAGCCGACGGCAACCTCTGCATTTACACCAGCAGCGATGGCTTTGTGTGGTGCAGCATGGCCACCAAAGGCAGTGGAAGTTATTTGATTATGCAAGCTGACGGCAATCTGGTGGTCAATGACCGAGACAATCAAGCAGTCTGGTCAACCGAGACCCAGGCGTACTTCGACGCCAAGTACGGGACCAGTGAATGGAAACCGGTGCGCGTTGCCCTGGAAGATGACGGTACCCTTGGCCTGTACACCGCTGCCAACAAGAAAGTGTGGAGCAGTAAGGCAGGTAAAACCGACACCGGGGGTGCTGTGGCCTCGTCCTCCGAAGTGATCCCTGTGGAAGGATACACTGGTCCTACTGTAAAAAAACAGATGAACATCGTGCTGCCTATGTCCACGAAGGCTCAGAATGTCGAAGTGGAAATTGCTGATGGGAAAGTGATTTATCAAAGCGACATGATTCTGGGAGACGTGGGAGATTTTAGCAACAATACCACGCCATCCAATGACGCAACCTCCAATGACGATCAATCCCGACGATGGCCAAACTCCACCATCCCTTACGTCCTCCCAGCCAGACACCCCAAAAGAGACATTATCTTGGCAGGTATCAAGGAAGTACATGATAAAACAAACCTTTGTGTAGTACCTCGAACCAATCAGCCAGACTACGTTGAATTTGTCTCCGAGAATGGAAACTGGTCAGCCGTTGGCAGAGTAGGAGGTCGCCAGGAAATCTCAATTACTCAAGCCGTAATGGGTACTGTGGCTCACGAAATTTTACATGCCGCTGGTTTCTGCCACGCACAAAGTCGCGAAGACCGCGATAATTATGTATCGATCAACTTCGGGAATATCCAGGAAGGCAAATCACATAATTTCCAGAAGCAAGATAGTAAGGAAACCAACATAGGAACTTATGATTTTGGCTCCGTCATGCATTACCCAGCTAAAGCTTTTTCCAAAAATAACCAAAATACCATCAACCTAAAAAATTCCGTAGGAAATGAAAATACGGTTATGGGGCAACGCAATGGCTTAAGTGCCGGGGATGTTGCAGCCGTGGCAACATTCTACGCACCAGGTACGTGCAGCAAGCCCGCTGGGGCCGGCTTAGTTACTGCCAGTACCGGCCCAGTTACTCCCAGTACTGGGAATCCAACTACAACTTCTACCCAAACTCCCGCATTAACGACAGCCACTACCACGCCCAATCCAACCCCAACGCGCCCAACCAGCACTGAAACGAACCCACCGGTACGGACACGGCCCGCCGAGAACACCGACCCAGTTGTGACCCGAACCAGGCCGGTGGATAACTCTGCCACCCTGAAATACCAACCCAGAATGAAGCCCGGCGACCGACTGCTCGAAGGGGAAAAAATGGTTTCTGCCAACGGCCAGTACCAACTCAGGGGCACCCCCGACGGTAACTTCGTCATCGAGGAAGTCCGAACTGGCAGGCCTGTTTATACCTTTCCATTGAGCAATCCCTTCGGTGAACGGCCCGCTAAAAGCTATCTGAGCTACAATCCTGACGGCAACATC
Source organism: Cytophagales bacterium (assembly GCA_038256395.1). GTDB lineage: Bacteria > Bacteroidota > Bacteroidia > Cytophagales > Spirosomataceae > Persicitalea. The sequence continues at coordinate 7,827 of JBBSKK010000056.1, forward strand.
TGCATCCAAAGCACTCAGAACAAATCCTATTGCGCTACGGACGGACGCGACAAGGTGGCCCCGGTGATCCTCAACAAGAGCACCCACCTCGAGTTGACTGACAACGGGCGTTTGATACTGGTCGACAAGGACGGCCGGGAGATTTGGGCCACTACCCCTGGGTCGCCCACGGCCACGGGGGGGGCACTGACCAACCTGGCGCTGGGCAAAACGGCGACGCAATCCTTTAATGCAGACGGTAAGTACACCAGCAACGCCGGCCCCGAAAAAGCGGTGGACGGTAATACCGATGCAAGCCTGAGGTCTGATCCCAGCAACTCAGTTGCCCACATCCAGCCATACAAAAACTACCAGCATTGGGAGGTGGATTTGGGGGCGGTGTACGATATAGACCACATCGTTATCTGGAACAGGCAGGATTGCTGCTGGGAGGAGCTCAAAAACTTCATCGTGACCGTTTCTCCAACAACCATAAGATGGAGAGTTGGACTTGGAGGGAAGGATAGCGCGCCGGTGGGAATGGGGCAGCCAGTGGCCGACGGCTATGGGGCTGGGCTAAACATTGGCCCGCTAAGTCCTGCCTGGACAGCAACCTCGAATAGTCATAGGGTGAACATCAACCGAAAAGGCAGATACGTGTGCATTACCCTCCCTGACGGCACTAATACTATTTCACTCAGTTTGGCCGAAGTGCAGGTGTTCGGGAAATAAAATTTGGCTGCTGCTCACCGTGGGCTATGTCCCCCCACAGCGCTAATCGTCGAAAGAGCTGTGGGGACATAGCCCACGGTGGAGCAATATCCCTAAATTAAAGCAATATGATGGTACACCTGATCCGCACTCTTTTTTCCACGCTCGCATTTGTTTCGCTGACGGGATGCGCCAACAAAATGCCCCATACATCGGATGGTTTGCAGTGGAAGATATTACATTACCGGATACCTTGCCAGGGCGAAGGCGTTCAGTTGTGCTATCTTGTTAGCAGAAATGGTGGCGAAACCGAATTTTTTTACGATCAGATCGAAGGGTTCGAGTACGAATGGGGGTACAACTACGAGATCGTGGTAGAAAAACTAAAAGTCGAAGCACCTATGGCCGACGCTTCTTCTTTTAGTTATCGACTGAAAAAACAGATCAGTAAAGAAAAGGTATCTGCCGACCTTCGCTTTGAACTGCCCCTGGTGGTCGACGACTACCGCGTCGTGGAGTCCGATGGCAAAAATTGTCTGTATTTCGGGCGTGTCCGCATCAGCACGGGCACCATTTCGTGCGATTCACTGGCTGGTGGTCAGAAGGGCATTTTCCAACATAAGGATGGCGGACTGCGCCTGGTGGAGATGAGGTGAGGACACAGCCTACGGTGGGCAGCATTTCCATTTCCCCAAATGGGGGTCATAGCCAAATCAACTTAAATTTTAATTTCATTTTCATGAAAAAACTACCTTACCTCATTCTGTTTCTGGGATTATCGACTCTCCCGGTTTTGGCCCAAAACGATATCGCATCGTCCGATTTGCGTTCTCAAATAAACAATTCATCGCGCCAGAAGGTAAAAAACGAGGTACCCGCCAACCAAGATAAAACAAACTTGCAAATGGGTAATCGTGTGTGCGTTCTCGTGGATGGTCAACCCACCAAAGCAATGGTGACCGGCGGCGGCGGGCCCGTTTGGGGACCTAAAAAAGACTCCTATCTCGTCACGATTACATCCGGGCCCAAAGAGAGACAAAAGGTCAATTTGCCCCCCAATCAAATTTCCTCCGTGGGCGAATGTCCGGAGGATTATGTTCCCATGCCGAACGAGGAGGTGCCCGCAAACCTCAATGTCCGTCAGTTGGAGGTAAGCATCATCAAAGAGGTGAATATCTTGCGGGCCAATCCCAGAGCCTACGCCGACGAGATAGCTAAATTGAAATTTGAACGCTTTGGCCGAAAGGACAGCCCTTATCAGGCCATAGTGCTGGGGCAGAAGGATAGGCTGTGGGGTTGTTCCAATAATGACCAGTCCTGCATGAATGGGTTCCTGAAGGAATTGCGGGTCGCCATCGACTACCTGAGAGGGGTGAACGGGCCGTTGAGCCCGGTCACAGAAAACCTGCAGTTGGCCAAAGGAAGCGAGATGCTGGCCGCCGACCAGGGCAAGATCGACGGCCCCGGCCACAAAGACAGCCGGGGGAGGGGAGCCTTTGACCGGGCCAAGGCGGGCGGCTACCCGAATGGTTGGCGGGGGGAAGTTCTGAACGCCGGTCATACAACTGCGGCCGGCTTCGTCGTGTCTTTCCTGACCAGCCCCGGCCACCGGGACATCCTGATGCGGAAAGACATCAACGAAATAGGCGTGGACCTGCACAAGCACGGTAACGGGCCGGGCGCTTACCTGCGGGACGTGATCAATGTGGGGTATAGCGAATCGTCGTCCTCGCCCGTGGCGGCAAAACCAGCTCAAACCGGATCGCAGGCTACCGGCGCGAAACTAACTTTTGCGCCCAATGGCACTTACAAAGAGTCTGCCAGAAATCAAAAGGTTGTCCTGGTCTGTATGTGCGGGACAAAGACTGGGCAGAAAGTTAAGACCAGTATAGACCTAACCAACCTCGTCGACCCTTATATCGTCAATATCGACGGGGTATTGAGAGTGGATACTGGCAACAAACAACCCTCTGCCACCTTCACGCCCGCCGGTAACTACACGGCCTCATGCAGTAATGTCAAAGTCACGCTAACCTCTGAGGTTAAGGATAGAAAGGGCAATTTTTTA
>JBBSKK010000057.1:0-10559 GCA_038256395.1 Cytophagales bacterium
GCCATCCAGACGGGACAGCACCCGGCTCTCACGACTGAGCAAAATATTGCCCGTTACATCGAGCAACTCAAAAATCTGGGATTTGCCTACGATTGGAGCCGGGAGGTGCGTACTTCTGACCCTAGTTTTTATAGGTGGACACAATGGATTTTCGGCGAGCTGTTCAATAGCTGGTACAACAACAAGACTGACCAGGCCGAACCCATCGAGACGCTGACGCAGGAGTTTGCCCACCGGGGTAACGGACGCGTCGATGCGGTATGTGATGAAGAAACACCCCACTTTACGGCATTGGAGTGGAAGGCGATGAGTGAGGAGAAGCAATATAAAATGACGCTCAACTATCGCCTGACTTACGTGGCCGATGCCACCGTCAACTGGTGTCCGGGCCTGGGTTCGGTGCTGTCCAACGACGAGGTGAAAGACGGCGTGTCGGAACGTGGTGGATTTCCAGTAGAGCAAAAGCTGATGCGGCAGTGGATGATGCGCATAACGGCTTATGCCCAGCGGCTGCTCGACGGGCTGGACACCATCGACTGGACGGAGTCCCTCAAAGAACAGCAGCGCAACTGGATCGGCCGCTCGGTGGGGGCAATGGTAAAGTTTGGCATCGCTGGCCACGCGCCACAACACATCGAGGTATTCACCACCCGCGTGGACACGATCTACGGCGTGACGTTCATGGTGCTGGCCCCTGAACACGAGTTGGTGGCTCAAATTACGACCGCCGACCAGCAAGCCGAAATCGACGCTTATCTGGAAAAAACCAAGCGCAAGTCCGAGCGCGACCGCATGGCTGATGTCAAGACGGTATCGGGCGCGTTCACGGGAGCCTACGCCATCAATCCTTTCAACGAGGAGAAAATACCCATTTACATCGCCGACTACGTGCTGGCTGGCTACGGCACCGGGGCCGTCATGGCCGTGCCATCGGGCGACCAGCGCGACTGGAATTTCGCCAGACATTTCGACCTGCCCATCGTCCCGATTCTGGACGCCCAGCAAAACACCGACATCGAAGCCGACGCTACCAGGGAAGGCAAGTACATCAACTCGGGCATCATCGACGGCCTGACCTACGCCGAGGCAACACCCGTGCTGGTGGCCTGGATGGAGGAGCGGAAAATCGGCAAGGCCAAAATTAACTACCGCCTGCGTGACGCTGTGTTCAGCCGTCAGCGCTACTGGGGCGAACCCGTGCCGGTTTACTACAAAAAAGACAGCAACGGTGAACCGCTTCCCTACTTATTGCCGGAATCCGACCTGCCGCTGGAACTACCGCCCGTGGACAAATACTTGCCGACCGAAACCGGTGAGCCGCCGCTGGGCCGCGCCGAGGGTTGGAAGTACAAAGGCGAGTACGACTACGAGCTCAGCACCATGCCCGGCTGGGCGGGTAGTAGCTGGTACTGGTACCGCTACATGGACGCCCACAACAATCAGGAATTCGCCTCACCCGAAGCCATCGCCTATTGGCGCGACGTAGATCTTTACATGGGCGGCACTGAACACGCCACGGGCCACCTTTTGTACAGTCGTTTTTGGAATAAATTCCTGAAAGACCGGGGCTTCGTCCCCGAAGAAGAGCCGTTCAAGAAGCTTATTAACCAAGGGATGATTCAGGGAAGAAGTAGTTTTGTGTATCGGGTAAAGAGTGATGATTATGCCAAACCCGTCTTCGTAAGTGCTGGATTGAGAGATCAATATGAAGTTTCTGACCTTCACGTGGATGTCAACATCGTGGAAAACGAAGTACTGAACCTCGAAAAATTTAAAGCTACGCGCCTGGACATCGCGGGCGAGGACGCCGAGTTCATTCTGGAAGACGGCAAGTACCTCTGCGGGGTAGAAGTGGAGAAAATGTCAAAGTCCAAGTTCAATGTCGTCAACCCCGACGACATCGTGAAGCGCTACGGGGCCGACACGCTGCGGCTGTACGAAATGTTCCTCGGTCCGCTGGAACAGGCCAAGCCCTGGAACACCAACGGAATCGACGGCACCTACCGCTTCATCCGCAAATTCTGGCGGCTGTTCTACAACGATAACGGCGACTGGATTGTCACCTACGAAGCCCCCACGAAAGACGAGTTGAAAGTCCTGCACAAGACCATCAAGAAAGTGCAGGAAGACATCGAGAGTTTTTCTTTCAACACGGCCGTGAGCGCCTTTATGGTTTGCGTCAATGAATTGGGTAGCCTGAAATGCCACAAGGAGACGGTATTGAGCGAGTTAGTCGTGCTGCTGTCGCCCTACGCGCCGCACATCACGGAAGAACTTTACGCCGCGCTCGGCCACGAAGCGGGTACTATGGCGCAAGCCACTTTCCCAACTTGGCAACAGGAGTACGTGACCGACGACGAGTTCGAGTACCCGATCCAGATTAATGGCAAGGTAAGGGCTACGATCTCGTTCCCGCTCGACACTGTTCCTTCTGAAATTGAAAAAGAAGTTTTGGCGAACGAAACCGTCCAAAAATGGCTGGACGGAAAATCGCCGAAGAAGGTAATTGTAGTGCCGAAGCGGATTGTGAACGTGGTGTTGTGAGAGGGATTGGAATCAAAGCTACTCTGGACGGTAGTTTTCCCAGTATTCTCTCGGCGTAACAATCCTGGTTTCTTTGTAGAAAGAAAAAGTAAAATCGTTCGTATTACCTGTGATTATGAAATCTGCCGTACATTCATCGGCGAGTTCTAGAATTCTATTGTCTGGCTCGTCAGCGATTATACTCACAAACTTGTTCGGATCGTACTTTGCCGACTTTATCTCAATATCAGCTAGCAATATCTCCGCTCGCAAATAAAAATCTGGAAATCTGGCAAATTTTGGTCTTGACAGAACTTCTACATACTCAGCCAGCAAGCTGTCGGATAGGCAAAGGGCGATACGCGATTTGATAAAAAGCTCATAGATAATTAAATAAGGATAGCTCCGCTGAATAAGCGACGAAACCACCACGTTCGTATCAACGACGATTTTTTGCATCTCTGCGCACGGCTTTTACTTCTTCCGAGATTTCATCCATCGTCATCTCGGAGAGACCGTACTTCTCCGCTAATTCCACGCATTTGTCTAGATTCTGGCGCATCAGTTCCTGACTTACCAAATCCACAACATCAGTAAAATTCAAGCTGTCGCGTTCGAAGCCGAACTTATCATATTCCAATTCAGAAATGGAGACGCTTAGTGTTTTCATGCTTCTAATCTTGAAATGATTGACACTTTTTTAACGGAAAAGTATATGTCTGCCTAACAAGATTGATTCTTTTTAGATTCAATCCGCTACCGTAGCCCCGCCTCCGCCAGTAACACCAACAAAGTCCGCTGCATCGCCAAATGAGATTTATCATCCAGCCACCACTCGCTCAGCGCGTGCGCTCCGCCGCCTTTGCCGCCCGCGCCCATCGTGATGGCCGGGACGCCCTTCGAAAACGGAATATTGGAATTGGTGGAACCCACGCGCAGGGCGGGTGAAGCTCCCACGAAAGTCGTAGCCGCGATGGCCCGCTGCACCAGCGGATTGCTCGTCTCGATGCTGCCGGAAGGACGGTCGCCGACCATCTCTATATCCACTGTCAGGTCAGGGCCGAGACGCTTCATGGCGTTTTCTTCTTTCAAGGCGCGCTGCACGGCGGACTGAAACAATTTGTCGATGCCCGTGAGTTGTTCGGGGCTTTCGGAGCGCATATCCACCTGCATGTACGACTCGAAGGGAATGGCGTTGACCGACGTACCGCCGCCCACGATGCCCACATTGTAGGTCGTGCGGACGCCCTGCTTGGTAAATTTATCAGCCTCCTGCGTGAAGTAGTAAATCGCCCGGCCCAGCGCTCCGTGCGGGTTCACCAGCCCGAACGAACCCGACGAATGACCGCCGGGGCCTTTGAACGTGACCAGGTAGCGGTGCGAACCCAGTCCCCGGTGGGTGATGCTGGTGGAGCCCAGTCCGTCGATGGCGATGTAGGAGTCTATTTTCAGGCCGGGCGTGTTGAACAATTTCTTTACGCCCCGCAGGTCGCCGAGTCCTTCCTCACCCACCGTGCCGATGAACAACACATCGGCGTCGGTTTCGACGCCCGTCTTTTCCATCACGTCCAAAATAGTGAGTACCATCGCCAGGCCGCGCGTGTCGTCGCCCACGCCGGGAGCGTAGAGCGTGTCGCCGCGCATCTTTATCTTCACGTCCGTTTCTGCGGGGAATACCGTGTCGAGGTGGGCTTCCAGCACCACCGTTTTCTTGCCCGACTTGCCGCGCCGTTTTGCCAGCACGTTCCCTACCTCATCAATCCAGACCGAATCGGCCCCGGCCTGGCGGAGCATATCGGCGTAGGCGCGGCCCCGTACCTCTTCCATGAATGGCGGCGCGGGAATTTCGGTGAGCGTAATCAGGTTCTGGCGCGTCCAGGCTTCGCGCTCGGGGAACATGGCCAGGGCTTTCTTGACATTTGAGTTTTGGGATAAAGCCTGGACTTCGTCGGTGTACTTTTTGGCGGCTACCGCTTTTTCTGGCTTGGCGGATTCTTCTTCTTGTGCTTGGACGGTCTTTGTGGCAAAGAGTAGCACAAGTAGTAAGACAATTCGGAGAAGTGCGTTCATCAGGTTTTTAGTTTTGGAATAACGATTGCCAAATATAATGATTCTGCTCGTTCGTGGCTGATTTTTAGAACCTCTCTTGTTTGAATAAATCCTGGCCCAAAAACAAACCGCCCCGTTGAAATCAAAACTTCAACGGGGCGGTTTAGAAAGCGCATTTTTGTGTCGAAAGACCGCTAATCCACCGCCGAAAGCGTAAAGTTCCCGTTAATTTCCAGCTTTTTCCCTTTGGAGCCGGCTTCCTTCAAGAAGGCAATCAGCGACTTGTTAATTTTCTTCAAGTCGGCGACACGCTTTTCCGAGCGCGACACGTCGTCGTCGAAGCCGAAGCGAATTTGTCGGGAGAGAATCTCTACATTGTGATAATTGATTTTATTTTGAATCAGGGAGAATAACACTTTCCCCGCCTCTTCGGGCGCAAATTCCCCTTTTACCAGTTTGAATTCGAGTTGGTCTTTCATGTCTTAGTCGGTTATAGTTATGGTACTGTTCAGGCTAATTTTACCCCCTTTTTTGTCGATGTGCTGACGAACTTCGAAGAGTTCCTTTTGGAGTTGCTTGATGCGCCGTTCGCGCATCTTGATGTCCTCCATCGTGCTTTCGGAGGTGATTTTTCCCTCGTGGTACTTGATTTTCACGTCGATCATCCGGGTGATGATCTCTATGGCGTCCTGGGCGGCAAAGTGGCCTTTAATAAGTTGTAGTTCCATGATTTCCGGTTGGTTAAGTTATTGTCCCTGTCCCATCGAGTACGACTGCTTCCCGTCGAATTCGTAGAGGTTTTCAGTTTTGATGCTGTCGATTCCCTGCGCCTCGGCGTTGGTCAGTAGGCCGATAATCTGCTTTTTGGAAATACCCTCGCCATCGGTCGATTTGAAGCGGCAGCGCCAGTGGTCGGTGCAGAAGGTTTCGGAAAAGCCGTCGGGCCACACCTTGATGCCCCGGTTGGTAATCATCGTGAGTTCGGTGCCGCCCACGTCCAGCTTAAGTAGTTTCGCGGCTATTTCGTCGGGATCGGTGCCGTTCCAGTGAACGAACATATCCACGCCGACCAAATCCTTTTTGGCGGGAGCCTTTTTCTTGTATTTGGGCAAAGTCAGGGCGGCGTCCTTGGCGTAAGAAACAGGCTTGAGGGTACTGGGTTTTTCTCCCAAATTGGCAATGACCGCCTGCGCAAACTCCTTGGTGCCGACCTTCTGCTTGCTGACACCTTCTTTGAAAATGTCGTAGGTGTGAATGCCCTCCTCGATGGTTTTGAGCCAGGCGTTCTGCACTTTCTCGGCTACGTCGGGCTGGCCGATGTGGTTGAGCATCATGATCGCGCCCTGCAAAAGTCCCGAGGGGTTGGCCATATTCTGTCCGGCGCGGCGTGGGGCCGAACCGTGGATGGCCTCGAACATGGCGCACTCCTCACCGATGTTGGACGAACCCGCCAGCCCAACTGACCCGGCAATTTGCGCGGCTACGTCGGATAGCACGTCGCCGTACAGGTTGGGCATCACGAGTACGTCGAAAATCTCGGGCGTGTCGGCCATCTTGGCCGCGCCGATGTCGATGATCCAGTGTTCGTTTTCGATGTCGGTATATTCCTTCGCAATCTCGTCGAACACCTTGTGAAACAGGCCGTCGGTCTGCTTCATGATGTTGTCCTTGGTGAAGCAAGTGACCTTATTACGCCCGTAGTGACGGGCATATTCGAAGGCGTAGCGGACGATTTTCTCGCAGCCGGGGCGGCTGATGAGTTTCAGACACTGCACCACTTCGTCGGTCTGCTGGTGTTCGATACCCGCGTAGAGGTCTTCCTCGTTTTCGCGAACGATCACGATGTCCATCTCGGGGTGCTTGGTGCTGACGAACGGGGCCAGGCTCATGCAGGGCCGAACGTTGGCGTACAGGCCCAAAAACTTGCGGGTCGTTACATTCAGGCTTTTGTAGCCACCGCCCTGCGGCGTGGTGATAGGGGCTTTGAGGAAAATCTTGTTTCGGCGGATAACATCCCAGGACTCGGGCGAGATACCGGCGGAGTTCCCGGCCAGATAGACCTTTTCGCCCACTTCAATCTCGTCGATTTCAATTTCGGCACCGGCAGCTTTGATGATGTCGAGCGTGGCATCCATGATTTCGGGGCCGATGCCGTCCCCCTTGGCAACTGTAATTCGGGTCATTGTTATGGTAGTTTTTTGGTTTGACAGGGGCAAAATTAGGAAGGGTTAATCATAAGTTTTTATTTATATTTGCGATGATAAACATAAATTATCTTTATGAATTACACCCTCCACCAATTGCAGGTCTTCCTCAAAGTTGCCGAGAATGAGAGCGTTACCAAAGCTTCGGAGGAGTTGCACCTAACCCAGCCCGCCGTCTCGATCCAGCTCAAAAATTTTCAGGATCAATTCGACATTCCCCTCACCGAGGTTGTGGGGCGCAAGCTGTACGTGACCGATTTTGGGAAAGAGATTGCCGCCGCCGCTGAAAATATCCTGAACGAGGTGTACGCCATCAATTACAAGACGCTGGCTTACCGGGGCAAACTTAGTGGACGTTTGAAGATTTCAGTGGTTTCGACGGGCAAGTACATCATGCCGTACTTTCTGGCGGGGTTTTTGAAGCAGCATGAGGGAATTGAACTCGCCCTCGACGTAACCAACAAGGCGCAGGTTATCGGTAGTCTGGAACGCAATGAGGTGGACTTTTCGCTTGTGTCGGTACTGCCCCCCAACTTGCAGGTCGAGTCCGAAGAACTCATGTCGAATAAACTCTGCGTGGTGGGAAACACCGATCAGAAATTCCCCAAAAAATCGTACAGTACCGCACTATTCGAGACGCTACCGCTGATTTACCGCGAGCCGGGATCGGGCACGCGCTATGTGATGGAGCAGTTCATTGAAGAAAATAAGCTGCCCGTCCGTAAAAAAATGGAACTAACCTCCAATGAAGCCGTGAAACAGGCCGTTATGGCTGGCCTGGGCTACTCAATTATGCCTTTAATCGGCATCAGGAGCGATTTGAAGAGCGGAAATTTACAAATCATTCCCGTGAAAGGGTTCCCAATTACCTCGACCTGGCGGCTGATTTGGATGAAGCAGAAAAACTTTTCGCCCGTAGCTCGCTCTTTTTTAAAATATTTGCAAAAGGAAAAAGCAGCCATCATTGCTGAGAAGTTTAGTGACTGAACTGCCTTTGAGAAGTCCTAAGATTCAGCAATACCCCTCTATTGACACCACCAATATTCCCACCATGCGGAAAATACTTATCACGGGAGCCACGGGTACCGTGGGTTTCGAAACGATCAAAGCTCTGAATCAGCTTGGGCCGAAGGTCGATTTGGTTGCTGGCGTACGGGATGTAATGAGAGAGCGGTTCAAGCTAGGGGACTGCGGTTTAGAATTTATAAAATACGATTTTACCGATCCCGGTACGTTCGAAACTGCCCTGTCTGGTTGCGACGCGCTGTTTCTGCTGCGCCCGCCCCAATTGGCCAATGTTGAAAAGTATTTCAAACCCCTCATTGAACGAGCGGTAGCTGCCGACATGAAGCACATCATTTTCCTCTCTGTACAAGGCGCACCGGGCAACCGTTTCATCCCGCACCACAAGATCGAAAAGTTAATTGTTGCGAGTGGGATACCTTACACTTTTTTACGCCCCGCTTACTTCATGCAGAATTTCACGACGACCCTGCACGAGGATTTAGTAAACAAAAGGCAAATTTACCTGCCCGCCGACAACGCTAAATTCACCCTTATCGACGTTCGCGACATCGGGGCAGTAGCCGCGCAAGTGCTGGCGTATCCTGATAAACACCTGAACCAGGCCTACGAACTAACCAGCGACAAGCCGCTGAATTTCATACAGATGGCTGAAAAACTCAGCCAGGGTCTTGGCCACAGAATCAATTATGAATCGCCCACGCTTTGGGAGTTTTTCTGGCAAAAAAAGCGTGAAGGTGTAGCTACTAGTTTTATTCTTGTCATGATTTTGCTACACTATTTGCCCCGGTTTCAAAAAACGCCGCCACTGTCGCCATGGGTGGAACGAATCACGGGGGAAGCGCCCCTTACTTTCGAGCAGTTTGTCCACGACTACGCGGAGGAGTTGACGCACTAGGCGGGAACAATTCCACGATCAGGTCTTTCCGGGATATTCTTTAATACCCTCCATGGCGTCAGCGGTACGGGCATTTCGCTCAGAAATCACGCTCATGGTACCCGTGGTTTCCAAAACAATCGAGTGAATATCATCCAAATCGGTCAGGCCGTTTTCCCGAATTGCGATGTTTAGCTCTTCTTCGGTAACCCGCTCTTTTTTCATGATGTCACGCAGCATTTCTCCCTTGTAAAGCAGCAGGACGGGTTCGCTGGTAATGATTTCCTTTACCGCCTTGATCCGCACCGAGAGCCAGGTCAGGCAATACTGTAAGGAAATAAAAAGGATGAAGGCCACTACGCCATCCAGCAACGTAACATCCTTACTCAAAGCGACCGTAGCCAAGGATGAACCCAACGCCACGGTAACGACAAAGTCGAAGGCATTCATTTTGGCAAGCGTCCGTTTGCCCGATACGCGCAATATAAAAACGATTGCGGCGTAGCCCAAAGTTGTATTGATTGCGATACGGACGATGCTTTCCCAACTGTCGAAGAATATTTTTTCCATAGGGTAGGGGAGTAAAGTGAAAATCTATAGACAAGAAAAAGGGATGCCAAAGCATCCCTTTTTCTAAAATCATTAATTCTTACTTTGTCTCTCTGAGCGTAGCCGAAGAGCAACTCTCAACCGAATCAGTATTCCCACATGCCACTTTCCAATTCAAGCAGTTCCTGCTCGTACTGGAGCGACTTGATCAAACCTTGCTTTTCACCCTTGTAAATGTCGATGAACGACTTATCCATCGGGTTGGAGTACTTGGTGATCCGGCCATAAAAAAGGCGCAGGTCGAAAGCATCGGCCAGGTTTTTGTGCTGGGCCGAGTTGATGGTGTTGTACCAAATATATTTCTTAGGGTCGCTGCGGAAAAGCCGATCCAGATCCTTGTACTTAAAGGATGCAACGGGAATCTCGAGACCTGTGGACGTATTTTGGTCGGCGGGTAGCATCATGGTGATCGTCTGGATATCGAAATAAGGGCGCGAACGCTTCTTGTCGAAAATCCAGTCTTCCTTCACTTCCAGCAAACTTAGCTGATCGGGAAAAAACTCCTCCTCGGGCGTGATGACCGCCAGTTGCTGATCAAAAGGATCAGGAGCCACTACCGTGTCCTTAGGCGCTTCGGCGGGAGCAGCACCTTTTTTGGCTCCTTTCTTAGGCGTTGCTTTTTTGACGGGCGTTCCCCAACCGTCATCTTCCACGGCGGCGGTCTTTTTGGTGTCTTTCTTTACCGGCGTTCCCCAGCCATCGTCAGCCACGGCTTCTTTTTTAGGTTCTTCTTTCTTGGGCGCATCGCCCCAGCCGCCATCGCCGGCAGGTTGCTGACCAAAACCCGCCGCGATTTCCTCGGCAGATAGACCCGCTACCTGGTTGGGGATCAACAGCTTTTTGTGAAATTGCTCGGGCGTAAGTTTGGTGGTGCAAGAGTCGTTCACGTAGGCATCCAGCAAACCCGCCTTGACCGCTTCGATCAGATAGCGTGTAATCTCGTTGTTCTTAGAGAACATCGGCATATTCTGCTTTTCATTCAAATCAACCCGACGCCAGAGCGCCTTTTTCATCAGGATGTCCTGATCGTCGATCGGACGGGCCGATAGCTGGTTCATTTTCGTTTCGTCGCGCTCCTGTGCCTGCGTCGCCGTAGCCCCCAGGGCCAGCGACAAGATAGACAGGGCCACCACTTTTCTATTTATCCTCATAGCGTTTTCTTTTTTCTGCGTTTTATTCTTTTATAACGATTCAGGTAATGAATCAGTATAACGTCAACTAAATCAGTTCAAGTTCACTCCGAGCGTTGGTTTTCCCATCTCGACCTCACTAAC
>JBBSKK010000058.1:0-10505 GCA_038256395.1 Cytophagales bacterium
CGCGGCGGCGCGAGGCGAAGGTAGTAACAAGTACTTCAACCGCATGAATGTTTACTGGAACGTCGTGAACCTGGGCATCGCCGCGCCGAGCCTGATCGGGGTTCTACGAGCCAGGAAATCACCGCCCACCACACTCGACCAAAGTATCGAAGACCTGCACGCCATCGAAAAAACGCTGCTTTTCAACGCCGGACTGGATGTCGCCTACCTGGCGGGAGGGTTTTATCTCTTGGAAAAAGCCAAGAACACGCCCGACAAGGAAGCCCGCTTCCGGGGCTTTGGCCAATCCATTATCCTGCAAGGCGGCTTCCTGCTGCTGTTCGATGCCGCCAACTACCTCGCCCTGCGCCAAAGCCACCGTAAAGCCGCCGAAATCCTTAAAAACGTACAGTTTACCGGCAATTCGGTAGGTGTCGTTATTAAATTTTAAAACTTATGAAAAAAACCGTCCTGATTACCGGCGGCACGGGCCTGATTGGCCGCCGCCTCACCGAAATGCTGCTAGAACGCGACTACCTCGTCGCGTACCTAAGCCGCTCCGAAGACAAAACTTTCCCCAATGTCTCCGTCTATCACTGGGATATAAAAAAGGAAGCCGTCGATCCGCGCGCGCTCAACAGCATGGACTACCTCGTGCATCTGGCCGGGGCGGGCATCGCCGACGAACGCTGGACCAACGAGCGCAAGAAAGTCATTGTGAATAGCCGCACCGAGAGCATTGAGCTGCTGGCCCGCATTATGAAAGCACAGGGTCAGCGCCCCAAGGTGTTTGTGTCGTCTTCGGCGGTGGGCTACTACGGAGCTGATACCGGCGACGAAAAGCACACCGAGCAGTCGCCGCCCGGTGACGATTTCCTGGCCGAGGTGACGATGAAGTGGGAGGCCTCCGCCGACCACGTAAAAGACCTGGGCGTACGAACCGTCAAGCTGCGGACGGGCGTGGTGCTGAGCGACAAAAGCGGCGCCCTGCCCAAAATCGCCGCCCCGGCCCGCTTCGGCCTGGGCGCGCCGCTGGGCGACGGCGACCAGTGGATGTCCTGGATTCACATCGACGATATGTGCCGCCTGTACATCGAGGCGCTGGAAAACGAAAACTGGGAAGGCGTGTACAACGGCGTGGCGAGTCCGCCCGTGTCCAACGCCGAACTGACCAAGCTGATCAGCAAAGTCCTCGACCGACCGCAGTGGATTCCTAAGGTGCCTGAGTTTGCGCTCGACCTGGCCTTCGGCGAGATGGCCGAAGTCGTGCTGGGCAGCAGCTACGTGGAGAATGAACGGCTGCGCACCACGGATTTTACGTACAAATTTCCCGAGCTGAAAAGTGCCTTGCAGGACTTGCTTTTGAAAAAATAGTATACATTAGCGTACTGCTCCGTGGGAAAATAAGTTTATCTCGGGGCGTCGATTACTGAGGCACATTCTATCCAGAGGTCAAGCAAGTTTATGATTGAAAGAATTTTCAGGAGCGTAATCGACAGCTACCACCATCGCTTCGTTTCTCGGCGTTTGATTTTGGCCATCGACCTGGCCATTGTCGTGTTCTCTTTTGTGGCAGCGGCTGTCCTGCGTTTCAATTTTGACTTTTCGGAGATTATCTGGCCAGTTTACCGCTATTACCTCCTCTGCTTGCTGTTGGTGCGCTGGGGCTGCTTCGCCGTTTTCCGCTCCTACCACGGCATCGTGCGTCATACCAGCCTGGAAGATGCCACTCTTATCTTCCACACCGTCACAATCAGCAGCTTAGCCGTTATCTTGCTTTCTAATTTGGCCGCCTACCTGTCGGGCAATGCGGTGCTGTACATTCCCATTTCGGTGCTGTTGATCGAGTATCTCATTTGTCTCTTTCTGATGATTGCCAGTCGTTTTTTTGTAAAATCGATGTACACCGATATCGTGCGCAAAAATGCCCGTACCTCGCCACAGGATGTAATTATTTATGGCGCGGGCGAGCTGGGAATACTGACCCGCAACGTGCTGTTAAAAGACCCGCAGAGGGTTTACAATATTCTTTGTTTCATCGACGATAATCCCACCCTCGGCGGCATGACAGTAGCGGGTGTGCGGGTGTTGGCTCGGGAAACAGCTTTTGAAAAATACCTGCAAAAAGAAGTCGAGAAAATAGAAGTAGTGCTGGCCATTCAGAACATGAGTCGTCAGGCGAAGAAGGAGATTTTGGAATACTTTCTGCAAAAAAACATGGTGCTGAAAGTTGTCCCGGCCTCCAATGAATGGCTGGAAGGGACGCTGAGCAGCGAACAAATCCGCAAGATTCGCATCGAGGACCTCCTGGAACGTGAAACCATCCGGCTGGACAGCCAGAATGTTCAGCAGGAAATCGGCGGCAAGGTGGTGGCCGTAACAGGAGCCGCTGGTTCCATTGGCAGCGAAATCGCCCGGCAGGCCGTGCATTACGCCCCCCAAAAACTCGTGCTGATCGACCAGTCGGAGTCCGGGCTGTACGATTTGGAATTTGAATTGAAGAATAATTATGCCAAACCGTTGGCCCAAATCGAGGTGGTGGTGGTAGTCGCCGACATTACCGACGAAGGGCGGATCCAGCGGATTTTCAATCTGCATCGCCCACAGATCGTGTTTCACGCTGCTGCCTACAAGCACGTACCGTTGATGGAACGTTATCCCTACGAAGCCGTAAAAACCAACGTACTGGGTACCGAGATCGTGGCCAATCTAGCCGTCAGGTACCAAGTCGAAAAGTTTGTTTTCGTTTCCACCGACAAGGCCGTCAACCCCACCAACGTGATGGGTGCCACCAAGCGGCTGGCCGAGATGTACGTGCAAAGTCTCAATTTGCATTTGGCCCACAGTACCGATTTTGTTATCAACCGATTCGGTAACGTACTGGGTTCCAATGGTTCGGTGGTGCCGCTTTTCAAGAAGCAGATTCGTGCCGGTGGCCCCGTTACGGTCACGCATCCCGACATGATTCGCTACTTCATGACCATCCCCGAAGCCTGCCAACTGGTGCTGGAAGCCGGGGCAATGGGCGGGGGCGGCGATGTCTTCGTCTTCGACATGGGTGAGCCAGTCAGGGTCATGGATCTGGCACGGCGCATGATTCAGCTATCGGGCTTCGAGGCGGGGCGTGACATCGAAATCGCTTTCACCGGGCTGCGGCCCGGTGAAAAACTGTACGAAGAATTGCTGGGCGAGGGTGAGACGCATTCGCCCACGCATCATCCCAAGATCAGGATCGCCCGGCCAACAGAAGTTTCATTTCTGGACGCACGGGACACGATTTCGGAACTCAGGAAAATGCTCCCCACGGGCGATCGCGAGGGCATGGTTTCGCTTTTGAAAGCCGTGATCCCCGAGTACATCAGTAATAATTCAGAGTTTGAGAAACTCGATCACGTGGAGAAGGATTTTATCGACCCGTAGCTTTTGATTCTTACTGGGTATTTTGCACCATTACTACTCCAACACCTCAATCTCAAAAGCCAGCGGGGCGTAAGGACGAATGTCGGCTCCTGCTCCCTTTGAGCCGTAACCTATTGAAGATGGAAAAATCAAGATGGCTTTTTCACCTTTACGCAGATGACTGATTCCTTCATCGAAGCCAATAACGGTTTTAGAATTTGTCCCCTTAATAAAACCGCCCGTGGTAAATTCCAGATTACCTTTATCAAACTCCTTGTCCTGTAGCGTCTTGCCTGAGTATTTGACGGTAATACTCTTTCCTTTCCCCAGCGTATCGCCCGCCACCGTCTTTTGCCGAATGATCCTCACCCCACTGGGCGTGGTTTCGGATAACGTGTAATTTTTATTCTTAATATAATCGGCAATTTGCTGGGCTTCGGTACGTACCTGCACCAATTCCAGTTCAACTCGAACGGGTGAGTAAGCGGGTAAATTGTCATAGCTTACATTACCGAAGGCCAAATAAAACGGCAACAAAAGCGTCATTTTTTCGCCTTTCCGCATTATACTAATACCCCGCTCGACGCCCGGCAGATGGTAATTGGTGCCAAAAGTGAAACGAAGCGGCTTTTTAGCAGCAGTCTCGGTGCTGTCGATTAGAGTGCCGTCTAACGCATAAATTTTGCTATAAATCGCCACTTCGTCACCCACCTTCGCCTTGGCGCCCTGTGGGTTGGTCATTTGTTTTATAAAATACAGCCCCGAAGAATCCTTGGTAGCCGAAAGGTTGTTCGTCGTCAAATAGTCCTGAATGCTCTTCTCGTTTTTATCGAGTTGGCTTTCGTCGGTCGTATCGAGCGACTTGCTGCACGCGCCCAGACCGAGCGCAAAGAGGACAATGAGTAAGAGATTGATTTGGTTGTGCTTCATTTTTTGTTTTTTTGTAAAAAATTACGATTCAGACGAATCCAGTTATTCTTTCAAAAAACGGTACGCCGAATCCGTGCAAAATAACGCAGGAGACTCCGGAAAATTCCCCAGCGGCAGCTATAAAGAGCCGCGCTGGATGGAAAACGTTGGAATGCCGGGAAGGAAAAATTTCGATTCGTCTCTATTTTTTCGCTTTCTGCACTTTCTCGTAATATTTACAATGGTGTGTCAGGGCGCATTCGTGGCATTTGGGCGAGCGGGCCACGCATACGTAGCGCCCGTGCAAGATAAGCCAATGGTGGGCCTTCGGAACCAGATCCAGGGGAATATGGGCCATGAGGTGCTTCTCAACGGCCAACGGCGTGGTGGCCGTCAGCGGGGCCAGACCGATGCGGTGCGAAACGCGGTACACGTGCGTGTCAACGGCCATCGTGGGTTGGTTGAAGATTACGGAGGCGATGACGTTGGCCGTTTTGCGGCCCACGCCCGGCAGGCGCTGCAGTTCGTCTACTTTTCCCGGCACCTCAGAGTTGAATTCCGCTACCAGCATCCGGCCCGTTCCTACGAGGTGCTTGCTTTTGTTATTGGGATAAGATACTGAGCGGATGTAGGTAAAAACCTCTTCGGCGTCGGAAGCAGCTAGGGCCGCAGGACCGGGAAAACGCTCGAACAAAGCGGGCGTCACGAGATTGACGCGCTTGTCGGTGCATTGGGCCGAGAGAATGACCGAGATGAGCAGTTCGTAAGGATTGCGGTAGTTGAGTTCGGTTTCCGGCTCGGGGAAGTGGGTGGTAAAGTAGTCGATGAGGAGCCGGAAGCGTTCTTTTTTGAGCATTCTTCGGTAGGGTGAGATTTGAAATCTTGTAAAAACAAAACGGCTAGTTACCGCTCCTTGATCAAAGAAGCGGCAACTAGCCACAAGAAAAAAAACCAAACGGCTAACTTGCCTAGAAAGACAAGTCGGCCGTTTGGCTGGAAGGATACTGTCGCGAATAGCGCAGAATGTCGTCGGTAGCTCGGCTGGAAGGGGTGCGAACGATGCGATCCATAAGGGTCTGTAGTTCGAGGCCGTCCAGGTAAAAGGCGAGCATGTCGGAATCGGAGGTCAAAGCCTCGACGATTGCATTGTTCTCTTGAGGGGAAGTCTCGGCGTAAAGATACCTGACTACATCATCGTAGGTAAACGTTTTTGTCATACTGCGGGGCACGTTGGCTGAATTGCTTTCGCAAGTTTATCAACGCGTAACGCATCCTGCCTAGTGCCGTATTGATACTCACTCCGGTGGCATCGGCAATTTCCTGAAAGCTCATTTCTTCGTAATGGCGCATTATCAGGACTTGTCGCTGTACCTCGGGCAGCCGCTGGATCATCTCCCGCAGTTGCTCGTGGGTTTCTTGGCGGATTTGGATCGATTCTACCGAATCTTCCGAGAAGTCGAGCGTGTTGAACACGCTGCTTCCATCCTCGAACACTACACTAGGGTAGCGCTTATCGCGTCTAAAATAATCAATGGCGAGGTTATGGGCGATTCGGACAATCCACGGCAAGAACTTACCTTCTTCGTTGTACCTGCCCGACTTGATCGTGTCCACTGCCTTGATGAAGGTGTCCTGCATCAAATCTTCGGCAACGTACTGATCCTTGACAATCAGGTAAATAGTGGTATAAATTCTTGATTTATGGCGAAGAACCAGCTTCTCAAATGCTTTTTCGTCACCTCGGATGTACAACGAGACCAGCTCACTGTCGCTAACTTGAAACTTCTGCATTTTGTATTTCGATTTAGTTAACGTAGAGCGGTGTATCTATATTGCAGCTGGTTTGGTTTTGGTAAATGAAGTATGGCTTTGTGCCGGGGTAGGACGAAAATGCGAATCAAAAGTAGTAGGTTTAACAATTAATTTGCAAACATTTATTCGGCTTTTTTTAAAAAAGGCTTCCTATTAATCTCTGTCAACAACTTACTTACGCATAGGGTGTCAAAAAAGTTGCGTCGTTATCTTATTTTTTAAACATAAGGCCATTTTTGGAAAAAATAGCACTTTATGAACAAAATCGGTTTTTTTCAAACGGAAGCCTGTCTAATTTAGTTCGACAGCTTTACAACATTTTTCGTACCAAAAACCTAATTTTGCTAATCTAACTCAAAACTAATTGATAATGAAGTACCAAAAACACGTTTTTGTTTGCACCAACCAAAAGGAATCTCCCAAAAAATGCTGCGGGGCCGCGCATGGCGCCGAACTCGTAGCGGCCTTTAAGGAGGCCATGAAAGTGCGCGACCTGCTGCCCGGAATGCGCGCCCAGCCCACGGGCTGCCTCGATGTGTGCGGCAAAGGCCCTTCGGTGATCATCTATCCCGATGGAATTATGTACGGTAATGTCCAACTTTCGGACGTGGAAGAAATCGTGCAAAGCCATCTCATTGACAACCAGCCCGTCGAAAGGCTTAAACTGGATTTTTAAAACTTGAAGTACCAGCATCTTTTCTTCGACCTCGACCACACGCTTTGGGACTTCGAGCGTAGTTCCGGTGAATGCCTGACCGAGATGTACCATGCTTTCGGCATGGCGGGTTTGGGGATTTCGTCTTTGGAAGATTTCATCGCCACCTACCTGCGAATCAATTACCAGCTATGGCGCGAACTGGAACGCGGCGAAATTCCGCACGGCCACATCCGTGAGCATCGGTTTCGGCGGGTGCTGGAAGAGTTTGGCGTAAAGGCCGACATTGATTTCAAGCCGATGGAAGAAGCCTATCTGGAAATGCTGCCCACGAAATCATACCTCATCGAGGGCTCGCTGGAAGTGCTGGACTACGTGCGGGACAAGGGCTACCAACTCCACATCCTGACGAATGGCTTCGACCTGATACAGGGCAAAAAGATGCAAAGCGCGGGGATTTTCGACTACTTCGTCCACATTGTCACTAACGAAAAAGCCCAGGCCCGCAAGCCCGACCGCCGCATTTTCGAGTATGCCCGGCAATGCGCCGGGGCAGACTGCGAAGATTGCCTGATGATCGGCGACAACTGGGAGGCCGATATTCTGGGAGCTAGGGGCGCTGGGATGGATACCGTGTACTACAATCCGGCGGGGAATAGATTCGAGGAAAGTGCCACTTACGACATTCGGTCGCTGCGGGAGTTGATGGGATTTCTGTAGAGCACACTTTGTATGCCCCGTAGGTTATTTTCCCGAAGCAAAAGACTATTTTTATTCAGTTGGTTTATTATTTGAGCCCAAGCCAGACGCATGAAAGCAGTAGGAATTTCGATACTACCTATTGGTTTTTTAGCACCAATATTAAAAACAGTGAATAGGTGGAAGGGGAGAAGATTTCGGATTCCGGTGCCCCCCCTTAGTTCAGCCAGTGCGCGTCAGCAACTCTCTTGCTTCCTGTAAATCTCTTCCAGCACCAGCATGTGCGGAAAGGTAAGCAGCGAGATAAGTACAAAAAAGAGCATAACCGGATGAATCCCTGTCGGAAAGTAGTAAGTGCCGACCGAGAGCAGGGCGATGCCCACTATACTAATGGTGCTGAATAGAAAGGCATCTTTGTAGAATCTGGCGAAATCGTATTCGGGATGTAGGTTTCTAAAACTTCTGACAATAGTCCGCAGGGATTTGGAACTGTGCCAAAACCCGAAGTACACGCTGAAAGCCACCAGCAGTCCGCAGTAGTAGCTGACCAGCCCAATGACTAGCAAACTGCCCGCTTCCCAAAAAAGAATACCTATGGGGAGCTTGCGCAGCCGCGAAATAAGAAATAACACAGGCGCAACGGACAATATCCAGGGCAGGGACCACGCACTAGCAGCAAACGAACTCTTTGCCAGCCAGTTCCCGAACTCAGGTACAATCGTGCTGATCAGCGCCAGGGAATCCTGGCTGTTCCAGCAGATGATATAACTCACCACTGCCAAGCCCCAGAGAATGTAGGTGATAGTGGAAAGATAGCCTTCCTCCCTAAAAAAGTAGTAAAGCTGTGATTGCCCGAAATGATAGCACGACAGCCCGACGAAAAGCCCCAGACTCACCCCGGGCAGCAGATACCACACTAGGCCATATAAAGCGATCATGAGTAAGTACCAACGCACAAACCGCCCCAGCGTAACAGCGGTTAACTTTTCACTTTGTTTTTGGCGGATGTGAATCAGATGATCTACCGCTCCGTGGGGCAGGCCAATCAGGATCATCACCAGCACAAATAACGTGTAGTCCATCCATGGCTCACTCCACAAGCCACTCATTTTTGAGGCAAGCAAAATGCAGGATAGGGCGATCAGCACGCGATTGTGCTTCATCTCGGACAAGGCTACCGGAGAATTCATGATAGAGGGCAGTTAGGAAGGGCTTCCAGGGTAGAGACCAGAACAGGCCTGCTTCTTGAAACAGGGTGCTACGCTCCGACAAAAAAGCCAGTAGCGTACCGTACCGATTATGATAAAAAAGCGATTCCATAATCGGTTTCACCGCCTCGGGATTGGTTCGGATAATATTCATTAACAGCCGATCGTAAAACGCAAACCTTTTGTTGGGGGTTGGCTGCGAATCCAGCCTTCTACCGGCTAACAGTTGCGCCACGATTTTTTGCGCTTGTCGGTAAGAATTCAGAAAGGTGTAGCCCGTCGTAGGTTTGGCCATCCCTCCCTTAATCTCTACCCGAGTTTCATCCATCCGGGCTACCTTTTCTTCCACAAAAGTTACGCCTCCTGCGGCAAGGAGATTATTTTTAAGCTGGGTTAGGAGACTGGCGGCGTCGAAACAGTAGTACGAAAGTGGATCAATACGCCGGATTTTCGTGCCCTTTTCCCCCGCAAATGAGAGGGAGTCCTACTTTCCTTTAAGGGTGAGCGGAAGCGCAGGCAGGCGATCGGCCCAGAAACAGATGTTTTTTGACTGGGGGGAAGCTACGTTCGGATCTATGATCAGCATTGTACAATCTACCAGGGCTTTTTCGGACTTTATCAGGTGCGCTACCAATAACGCTGACATGCCACCGCCGGCAAATATGAAATCGTACTGCATAGAGAAGCCCGTGATGGGGGATTTGACAGGCATGATTGTGATTATAAACAATGGGCGGGCGGAATTCCTAACATCCGCCCGCCCAGTTGTTCTACTCACTCATTGGAATCGAGCGCCTGATTTTTTAGGCCGGAAGAAGGGCAGTCTCTCTCTTGGTGGAGGCGACCGCTGCACTGTAAACCACCAGGCCAAACCCGATCTTGTTGACCGCGTCGGCAATATTGTAGATCAGGTCCAGGTTCCAGCCCAGGGAAGCAAGCAAATTGCCCTCCACGGTCATGTAGCCAATCGGGTAGATGGCCCATCCTACCAGCACGAAATTACGGAGCAGACGAACCGCTTTGGCCACCTCGGGGTTGGACGAGGCTGCTGCCACTTTTTTCACATCACCGTACATGGCTTCGTAGAGGATGCCCACGTAGCCCAACGTGGAGATCACTCCCCACAGAATGGTGTTGGTTTTGTCAAGACCTTCTCCTATGTATCCTGCCACCAGCATCAATACGGAGTAAGCAATCAGCTTCCACATGGTGCTGACTTTGCCGCCGTAGGGCTTAATGAGAAGGTAGAACTCCACGCACATCAGCGGTACCGTGAGGGTCCAGTCGATGTAACGGAACTCGGTGGGTGACTTGCCGGTCTCGAGATACACATCGCGCATGTAGTAATAATGTATTGCCGCAATGAAGGTAATCAGGGCCGAAATCAACATGGACGTTTTCCACTTTCCGTCGACCTGCCCTCGTTCGACGATAAAGAAAATTGAGGCGGCAAGCATGGCCATGTAGCCCGTGAAGAATGAGAAGCCGATGGGGTCGCCCGGCTGCAGGTCGGCGGCAAAGATGTTGGCAAAACTGTTAACAAGCTGTTCCATAATTTTGGAGGGTGTTACTGTTTGAATAAAAAAGTTAAAATTTTGATTTGTACCGTACAGACCTACAACTTAAAAGCCTTGGGGTTTTGTTTAGGATATTTATAAAATAAATAAACAAACTTAGTCCTTGCGCTCAGATTCACCTCTCGCTACTACCGATCCTTGCATTTAGGAAATATAACTATTTCAATATTTAATATATTAAGTTTAATTTTATAAGTCGAGTCTTTTTGTTTAATCAACTCTACAAGCATTTAAAGAGGCATAATTATGAAGCATTATTTTTGTTAA
>JBBSKK010000059.1:0-10503 GCA_038256395.1 Cytophagales bacterium
AATCCCTAGCTTCTGATTAGAAATCTCCTTTACTCGTACCAAATCAGCATTTTTAATGAATATGCGATTAAAATTTACAATATGTAATACATGATTGTCATTTGACTTGATAAAACTTTCTGAATCTACGGAATCGTCTTTAATAAATAAATTGAAAGTAAATGAATTCTCATCTGATGAGCCTTTTCTCTTCGAAGAAGAACCAAGGATGTCCACTTTCCTATTTATGGAAGCTGAATCATAATCGTAAATAATTTCTGTTTCCAATTTATTCAAATCAGAGAGGCTTCTTGGGTATATCGATTCGGCCCCTCCAAAAAGTCTGATCGCACTTCCAAATTTCCATTCCAATCCATAGGTAGCAAACTCCAAAGCCTCAAAAATATTCGACTTCCCCGCCCCATTCGGCCCGGCAAAAACAGTAAAGGGATTCGGCTCGACGATTTCCAGATCGACGAGGGATTTGTAATTCTTAATATGGAGTTTTTGTAGCTTCAATAGTCGAATTATCAATTGCCCGGCCTTTTAAGGTCGAAGCGAAGAATTAGTAATCGCCCAAAGTTTCTTCCAGTTGATCCAACGCCGCCGCCAACTGCTCATCGTTCGGTGCGACGCCGTGCCACTTGTGGCTGCCCATCATGAAGTCCACGCCGTAGCCCATGCCGGTTTCGAGCAGCACCATGACGGGTTTGCCGTGTCCGGCCTTGCTGCGGGCTTCGGTCAGGCCCTTCACCACTTCGGCCATGTCGTTGCCCTGCGTGATAGTCATCACCTCCCAGCCGAAGGCTTCGTACTTGGCACCCAGGTCGCGGTTATTCATCACTTCCACCGTCGGGCCGTCGATTTGCTGGCCGTTGAGGTCGATGAAGGCAACGATGTGGCCGATGTGGTGATGCGGCGCGAAGTTGGCCGCTTCCCAAACCTGACCTTCCTGCTGCTCACCGTCGCCCATCAGGACGTACACCAAGTGGTCGTCCTTGTTCAGTCGTTTGGCGAGGGCCGCGCCCTGTGCCACCGAGTTGCCCTGTCCTAGTGAGCCAGAGGCCACGCGGATGCCCGGCAAGCCTTCGTGCGTGGTCGGGTGGCCCTGTAGCCGCGAGTCGATTTGGCGAAAAGTGGCGAGTTCCGAAACCGGAAAATAGCCTTTACGAGCCAGGACGCTGTACCAGACGGGCGAGATGTGGCCGTTGGAGAGGAAAAATAGGTCTTCGCCCTCGCCATTCATGTTAAAGACTACTTCGCCGTCTTTTTCTTTCAGGTGCATCCGGTCGAAGTACAGGGCCACGAACAATTCCGTGCAGCCCAGCGAACCGCCGGGGTGGCCGGATTGGCAGGCGTGAACCATGCGAACGATGTCCCGGCGGACTTGGGAGGCTATTTTTTCTAGTTCTTTGATTTCCATATTGGCGTTTACTCTTTAATTTTAATGTTCTGCTTAAAGGAGAAAAGGAGGAGGCAGGAAAGGATAAAAGGAAATGAAAAATATCATTTCAATATCTGTTCAGTATGTGCCTTTGTTTTTACCTTACTAATGACGTCTTCGATTTTGCCTTCTTTATTAATTACAAAAGTCGTGCGGGCGGTACCCATGTACTTTCGTCCATACATGTTTTTTTCGACCCACACGCCGTAGGCATCCACCACGGCGTGGTCGGTGTCGGCGATGAGGGGGAAGGGAAGTTCGTATTTTTCGATAAACTTGCGGTGCGACTTTTCGTCGTCCACGCTCACACCGACTACGGCATGGCCTTGCGCCAGCATCTGCTGGTAGTTGTCGCGCAGGTCGCAGGCCTGGGCGGTGCAGCCGGGGGTGTCGTCTTTGGGATAAAAATAGAGGACGAGTTTCTTGTCTTTAAAGTCAGACAGGGCAATGGCGTTGCCATCCTGGTCCTTGGCGTGGAAGTCGGGAGCGGGGTCACCGGGTTTAAGGGTCATCTTCGGCGGCGTTTGCGGGGTGCTGGTTTAGGTTTCGGTTCTTCAATTTCGACCCGCAATATAGTACTATTTCCTGCCCTGTCCGTCACTTCCAGGGCCAATTCTCCCTCAAACGGCTCGTCCTCACGCAATTTCTCCGACCAGAGGTAGCGGCTTTTATACTCATAATTCATCAAAACCCACTTCCCGTCCACCAGCGCCCGGAAGGTGCTGATGCCCGAGCGGTCGTCGCTGATGTAGGCCCGAATGCGGTCTTTGCTGTGTTCGACCAGGTTCACGCTGGGCGGAATGGTGTCGGCCATCACCACGAACATACCCAGTTCGCGGGTGCGGAAAGCGATGACATCGCCCAGCCAATTGCCACCCACGTAGCGGTAACGGCCATCGTCGTAGCGATACACGCCCGAACGCTCGCGCCTTACGACCACGCCCTCGGGCTTGTAGCGCACGTCCATGTAATGGCGTAGCGGGATTGTCGGCTCGTTGATTGTGAGCATATTGAAGCGCTTCCGCACCGTGAGGTGCAGCGTGTCGAACAAGGTGGTCGAGTCGAAGCGAATCACCACGCCGTCGCGGGCGTACTCCGAGATTTTTCCGGGCGCAATGCTCTTTTTAAAATCGAGTTCCAGCATTTTATCGCCCACCTGCACAGAGTCGGGCAGAAAGTTGCGCAAATCGGCCAGGAAAACGGCGTTCCGGCCTTGATAGTAGGACAAGTCTTTCTGAACACGAAGCCGCTCGGAAAAGAACGTGGCGAAGGGCGTTTCGCTTTGGTAGCCGGGGGCGAGGACTTTCAGCACATTGTCCTCCATCTCGGCACTCAGCATTCCGCTGGAAGATTCATTTTCCCGGGCCGCTGGCTCGGGGGAATTCAGTTCGCCTTGTACGGTGAAAGTGAGCAGCGAGGAATTCTCGAACGCATCGTAAATCTTGACCGTCACTTCGTGTTCGAGCGTGTCTTTAATGTATAGTCTTCCCTGGTAGGGGCCGGTTTTGTACAACTCGAACCCGTTGCCGTCGGGATTGTAACAGCGATAAAATCTTGCACCGGATTCTTGCTCGGTGCGATAGTCGATGAGGTTGTTGTAGTCGCGGAAAACATCGCTGGGAAATTTTTCCATGTTGTAGGTAAAAATCTCCTTCCCGTCCAGCCGGATTTCGATGCAGTGCAGGCCGTAGCGGAAGCCCGTCCCGGTCATGTAATCGTAAGCCTGCAACTCGATGCCCACCTCGCCCGTAGCCCGGATCGGCTGTGCGACGCGATAAGTACCACCTTTTTGCTTCACGGTTTTGAAAACCTGCCGCGCGAATTGCGCGTTGACCCGCGAGTCGATGGTGGCGGGCCGCAGGGCCACGTTCCAGAAAGCAGGCGGCGTGTTGTCCTTTATTTCGCTAAAATTGAAGTACAAAGGATTCAGGTGATTATTCCTGGAATCCCGGATTTCAAAGTGCAGGTGCGGGCCGCCCGAGCCGCCCGTGTTGCCGGAAAGCGCCATAATTTGGCCCTTTTTGAACACAAACTGGTTAGGGTCGGGATACAAATCCACGTAGAAATCCTCCTGCTCGTACTGCGCGTTGCGCACGTAGGAAGCGAGTTGCTCCGAGAATTTTTGGAGGTGTCCGTACACGGTCGTCAGCCCGTTGGGATGGCGCAGATAAATGACGTTGCCATAGCCGCCGCCCTGCACGGCTATCCGGTAAATATAGCCGTCCGCCGCCGCGTACACCGCTAATCCCTCGCGCTGCTGGGTGCGGATGTCTAGTCCGCCGTGGAAGTGGTTCGTCCGCAAATCGCCCAGGACGCCCGCCAGCGAGTTGGGCTGACCGGGCGTGATGGGGAAGAGGAAGTAATTTTTTGGATAAGATTCTTTCTGGGCGAAAGAACGCAGCGACACAAAGGCAAATACTGCCAACAACACGGTTCTAAGCAACACGAAAACAATTTTATTTAACTTCAAAAGAAAGCATTTCATTTCCCTCAATGGCCAGGCTTAGCTTATCGCCGATTTTCACAGCGGCCACGCCCTTGGGTGTTCCGGTAAAAATGAGGTCGCCTTTTTTCAGGGTAAAGTATTGGGAAACAAACGAAATGAGGTAGTCGATTTGATAAAGCATTAGCGAAGTGTTGCCTTCCTGCCGGGTTTTGCCGTTGACATCCAGGCTAAACGAAATATTCTGGATGTCGGTAAATTGAGTTTTTGGCACGAATTCCGACACCGGGGCCGAGCCGTTGAACGCCTTGGCCAATTCCCAGGGAAGGCCCTTGCTTTTCAGCTTCGATTGCAAATCGCGAGCGGTGAAGTCGATGCCAACGCCGATCTCGTCGTAGTACTTGTGGGCAAATTTTTCCTCAATATTCTTTCCCACCTTATTTATTTTCACCACAATCTCCACTTCGTGGTGAATGTCGTCCGAAAAGTCAGGATGATAAAAATCCTCGCCTTGCCGTGGCACGGCGGTTTCGGGCTTCATAAAAATGACGGGCGCCTCGGGGCGCTCGTTATTTAATTCTTCGATATGGTCGACATAGTTACGACCTACACAGATTACCTTCATTTTAATGGAGAGTTGAGAGTTGAGACGTGGCCGCCCGTGCGGTGCGCATTTGTCGCTGTTCGACGTTATTCGCCATTCAACTTTTGATGTTTGTACTCACAAATGGTTTCAGCAAAACTACTGACAAATCGTTTGGCGGCATACTATTTTTCAAATTTTCGCTGGCTGATTTCTTTGATTAGCCATTTTCATGACCAAAGCGGGCCATGATCCCGAAAATGCCGTAGAATTCTGGACGCGCATGGCGGCCAAGTCGCTGCTTTTACGGATTATCAACTTGTAAAAATACAAGTTGAACGTTTCCCCCAAGACCTTTACTACCTTTGCCGCATGAACTTAAAAAACGATCTTCTGCTCCGCGCCGCGCGGGGCGAGCGCGTGGAGCGGACGCCCGTGTGGGCCATGCGGCAGGCCGGGCGCATCTTGCCCGAGTACCGAAAAGTCCGCGAACAGGCGGGTAGTTTCATCAAACTTGCCACCACGCCCGAAATGGCCGCCGAGGTCACGATTCAGCCCGTGGATATTCTGGGCGTGGATGCGGCGATTATTTTCTCCGATATTCTGGTAATCCCCGAAGGGATGGGATTGCCTTACGAAATGGTCGAGAAACGCGGCCCGGTCTTTCCGCGCACGGTACAAACGATGCGGGACTTGGAAACGCTGCGCGTGGCCGACCCCGAGGCGGATCTCAGCTACGTGACCGACGCACTGAAAATCGTGAAACGGGAGTTGAACGGCCGTGTGCCGCTGATTGGCTTTGCGGGGGCACCGTTCACCATTTTCTGCTACATGACGGAGGGCAAAGGGTCGAAAACCTTTTCGATTGCTAAGAAATTGCTCTACGTCGATCCCGAATTTTCCCACGCCTTGCTGCAAAAAATTACGGATAGTACCATTGCCTACCTGAGAGCCCAAATCAAGGCCGGCGCCGATTTGGTGCAGGTGTTCGATTCCTGGGCGGGAATCCTTTCGCCCGCGCAGTACCGCGTGTTTTCGCTGCCTTACATCAAGCAAATCTGCGATGCAATCGATGAAGTACCCGTCACGGTTTTTGCCAAAGGCGCGTACTTCGCCCGGCAGGAAATCGGCCAACTGGCTTGCTCGGCCGTGGGGTTGGATTGGAACATGGATGTGCAGGAAACGCGGCAACTGATTCCTGACAAAACGCTGCAGGGCAACCTCGATCCCTGCGCCCTGTACGGCAGCTTCGACCAAATCCGCGCCGAAGTGAAGCGCATGGTCGGCGAGTTCGGTACGCAGCGCTACATCGCCAATCTCGGCCACGGCGTCTATCCCGATACGCCACCCGATAATGTCCGCTGCTTTATCGATGCCGTGAAGGAGTTTTCGCAGATTTAATCCCAAACACCCGGCTCCAAAATCTCTAGCACATGGCCATCGGGATCGTCGAAATAAAACGACCGCGTCCCCCGCGCCCAGGTTTCGTGGTGATGGACTTCGATCCCCTGATCTTGAATTTCCTGCAAAAATTGATCGTATTGCCCGGCGGGTGCTTCAAAAGCCAGGTGCAGTTTGCCCGAACCATAGTGTGGCGGTGGCGATTGCTTCACCCGCGATACCTCGGGCAGAAAACACAGCAGCACCGAACTACCCGCCCGAAAAAACACGTGGCTGCCTTCGACGAACGATATTACTTCCAGCCCAAGCTGCCCGGCGTAAAAGTCACGGCTGCGTGCCAGATCGCTTACGTAGAGGCAGGTTTCTTTGATTTGGGTAAAGTTCATGACTAAAAAATGAGTTTTTAATTTTTGTAAATAATGAAAAAAAAGTGCGTTTTCCTCGACCGCGACGGAGTGTTGAATTCCGATGAAGAATACTACACCTATCGTTCCGAAGATGTGTTTCTGATCGAAGGCGTAGCCGAAGCCTTGCGGAAGTTGCAGGAAGCGGGTTTTCTGTTGATTGTGATTACCAATCAAGCGGGCATCGCCCAAAAGCTGTACGGCTCCGACGAGGTAAAAACCGTGTATGGCTTGATTCAGGAAATGAGTAGAATAAAACTGGATGACCTGTACTTTTCCCCGCACCATCCCGAGCATTCTTCCCGCTCGCTGCGCCGCAAGCCGGATTCCCTGATGATCGAGAAAGCTATGGCCAAACACGACATCGATCCGGACTTATCCTGGATGATCGGCGACCGGCTTTCGGATGTTCAAGCCGGTCGCAAAGCGGGCGTGAAGACAATTTTTATTGGCGAAAGGGAAACCGAGGGCGATCTGGGCGACTTTCAAGCTAAGGATTTACGGGCAGCGGCGGGCATTGTTCTTTCCGTTTAATGCCATTCGCATTATCTGCGCTTTACCTTCCGCTTCACCCACGGGTACGCCATGTACACTACTTCCGTAGCCCCAATACCCACGCCCGCGCCGAAAAGCACGTCGGAGAGCCAGTGCCGATTGTTGAGAATCCGCAACGCGCCTACCCCCGTGGCCAGGCCGTAGCCGCCCACGCTGTACCACAGGCTGCGGTGGCCGTATTCTTTGTGCAGCAGCGTGGCCGAAGCGAAGGCGCTGCTGGTGTGTCCCGAGGGGAAGGCGTCGTAGGTCGAGCCGTCGGGTCGGGGGTATTTCGTTACCCCTTTCAAGATATAGGTAACGCCGCCCTGCGCCAGCGCGGAAATCACCGTCAATAGCACCTGTTCGCCAAAGGCGTGTTTACCCTCGACCCCCGCTGCGCCCAAAGTCAGGCTCAATGCCGCCGGAACGAAGATCAAATAGCCTTCGGCACTAGTATGAAAACCACGCTCGTAGGGAGTAGCCGCCCGCCCTTGCAATTGGCGACTAATTTTCCCCTGCACCAGCAGCCCGCTTGCGGCCAAACCCGCAGGAACAATCAGGGGCTTGATACGGAAAGGCTCGACCGCCAGCGTATCCCGCGCCGGGTTGGCAACCGCTGTTGCCGAACCCATCGGCGCTTGCATGGCATCCCGAGCAAAATTTCCGGTAAAACTCTGCCCCTGAACGGAGACGCTCCAGACCAGAAAAATGAAAAGGTTAATTCGTTTTTTCACGATTTTTTTTAGACTTTATCTTTCCCTCCTTTAACTAAACGTCTGCGCCAGCTTCATCGCCACGCCCATGTCACCCTTGATTTTCAGCTTGCCCGTCATGTAGGCCATCATGGGATTGAGGTCGCCATCCATCATTTTGAGGGCATTTTTAGTCGAAATTTCCAGCGTACATTCTGCGTCGTGGTCTTCGTTGCTGACGACGTTGGGTACTTGGGTGGTGTCGATGAACACGACGCCTTCGTCGGTGTCGAACTTCACTTTGGCTTTGGTGTCGCTGTCGGTGCCGACCACGGTACGCAGGCGGTCGGTCAGGGTGGATAGGCTCATAGAAGTATGATATTGGTGGGTGGGTGAAATGAATAAATGCAAAGTAAAGAGAAATCAAACCGCCCAAAGTAAAATTTTTCGTACTTTGAAAAACAAATGGCATAATTTTTTAAAACAAGTGCCGCGACGTTTACGCACGACCGTCTTTTAAACCCATACCTCCCTTTTCAACTCAAACCCCGAAAAAAACATCATGAAAACACGCAAAATATTCTCCTACCTCTTTTTGATCGTGGGAATCTCCTCATTCTACGGCTGTTCCCGCAATCCGGTGACGGGCAAGCGGGAACTTATTCTGATGTCCAAAGAGCAGGAGCTCGCGGCGGGCAAAGAATCGCACCCTGCCATTGTGGCCTCGATGGGGCTTTACGAAAACCAGAGTTTACAGGCTTTTATCAACGAAAAAGGCAAGTCTATGGCCACCATCTCGCACCGCCCCGACCTGCCCTACCAATTTTTCGTGGTGGACTCACCCGTTGTCAATGCTTTTGCGGTGCCGGGCGGCTACGTGTATTTCACGCGCGGCATCATGGCGCACTTCAACAACGAGGCCGAATTCGCGGGGGTGCTGGGCCACGAAATCGGCCACATCACAGCTCGCCACTCGGCCCGGCAGCAGACGAGCCAGTTGCTGGGGCAGTTGGGGGCCATCGCGGGTACCATTGCCTTGCCCGAGTTGGGACAAGCAATCCAGGCGGGAGTCGGCTCCCTCATGCTCAGCTACAGCCGCGCCCACGAAACCGAGTCGGACGAGATTGGTGTTAGTTATTCCAGCAAGATTGGGTACGACGCCCACGAAATGGCCGATTTCTTCGGCACTTTGAAAAAGCTCAGCGAAGCCAGCGGCCAAATCATTCCAACATTCCAGTCCACGCACCCCGATCCGGGGAATCGTCAGAAGAAAGTGGATGCGCTGGCTACTAAATACCAACAGGAAAATCCCGGCAACTACGAAGTGGGCCGCAACGAATACATGAAGCGCATCGACGGTATCATTTACGGTGAAGACCCCAAGCAGGGCTTTGTGGAAAACGATATGTTTTACCACCCAGTGCTGAAATTCCAGTTCCCGGTGCCGCGCAATTGGCAGCACCAGAACTCACCCATGCAGTTTCAGATGGCCCCCAAAGGCGGTAAGGCGGTGATGATTTTCACACTGGCGCAGGGCAACTCGCTGGAAGAAGCCGCCCAGGCTACCTTGAAAGGTATGGGTTTGGAAGCAAAAGAGAGCCAGAAATCGACCATCAACGGTAATCCGGCCCTGGTCGTGGTATCGCGCCAGGCCCCGCCGCAACAGCAGCAAGGCCAGCCCCAGCAGCAGCAAACGGCCCAGAACACCGTGCAGGTGGCCACCTGGTTCATCCAGTACGGGGGCAACATCTACGCTATTCACGGTATGAGCTACGTGGCTGATTTTGACAAGTATGCGTCGGATTTTAAGCAAGTGGCCGAGGGCTTCCGCAGCCTGACCGACCGTGACAAGCTCAACCGCCAGCCCGAGCGCATTCAAATCAAAAGCGTACAGCGCGATGGCAGCCTGCAAAGTGCGTTGGAAGCTCACCGGATGCCGAGCGATAAAATGAAAGAACTGGAAGTTCTGAACGGGATGGATTTGAAAGACCCCGTGACGAAGGGGATGCTGATTAAAACGTTGGGGAAGTAGGGAAGATATGATAACTCTTGCAGCGCACAAAAAAGGGCAGCCACGAACGGCTGCCTTTTTTTTGTATCAATCAAAAATCTATTCCTTCTTCCCCCCGAAGATATTCACCCGACTTTCACTGCCAGCCAATAACCGACCAATGTTCTTTTTATGCGTCAAAACGACCAGTACGAACATCACAAAGCCGAAAACGACTAGCAGTGTCTCGGGCTGACCAAAAAATCCCAAAAGCGACACCACCGGAAAGGCCAGCGTCGCTAACATCGAACTCAGCGAGACGTACTGCGAAGTGATGAGCGTAAAAATGAATATGGTAATGCACACCAAAGCCAGTTCGCTGTGGACCGCCAGCACCATACCGAGCAGCGTGGCCACGCCTTTGCCGCCTTTGAATTTCACAAATACCGGGTAGATATGTCCCACGATGGCGACAAGGCCAAAAACAATCTTATAAGTCAGCAGTTCCTCGGCGCCGATCACGTTGAAATAATACAAAAGTAGGGCCAGGCAGGTGGCCGTCCAGCCTTTGAGGATGTCGATCAGCATAACGACCGTCCCCGCTCTTTTTCCCAAAACCCGAAAGGTATTGGTGGCCCCGGCGTTACCACTGCCGTGCTGCCTCACGTCCACGCCAAAATAGCCAATGCCGTACCAAACCGAAGTGGGAATGGAGCCCAAGAGGTAGGCACCGATAAACGTAATGAGAAACCAGCCGAAGGTCATATTTTGTATTATTTCAAGATGTGGGGCGCAAAATCCTAAAATTGCGCACAAAAATACAATGCTAAATCAAATAACCAACTGGCAGCGGGTTATTTGGCTTAACAATGCGTTAATGTACGAAATAGTTGCAGAATAACGGCTATTTTTAGAAACCTTCGGTGGCCTCAGCCTTCTTTTTCTCTGTTTTCTTTTTGACTTCCTTCTTGGCGGCGGCGGCTTTGGCGATGCGGGCTTTCTTCAAAGCGGGCTGGTAGAAGTCGGAGAAGCG
>JBBSKK010000060.1:0-10439 GCA_038256395.1 Cytophagales bacterium
ACAACGTGAGCGAGTTACTGGAAAAAGTCCCCTCGGTGTCGCTGGACGAAAACGGCAGTCCGATGGTGCGCGGCAAGGGCAGCGTGGTGGTGCTGATCGACGGCAAGCCCTCGACGCTCTACGGCAACGACGTGGCCACGGTGCTGCAATCTTTCCCCGCCGAACTCATCGATCGCATCGAGGTGATGACCACGCCTTCGGCCAAGTACGAAGGCGAAGGCGCCTCGGGCGTGATCGACATCATTACCAAGAAAACCAAAATCGTGGGTACCAGCGGCAGTCTGCGTGGTACGCTAGGCGTCCAAAACAACAGCAACGGCTCGGCTTACCTGAGCTACAAAACCAACAAATGGGCCGTCCGCGCTTCGGGCAGCGTCCGCAACCAGATTTGGTACTATGACCGCAGCCTGGATCGGCAGAATTTTCTGGGCGATAGCACGACTCATTTCTCCCAGCGCGGTTCTGGCAGCAGCCAGGACACCGACTATTTTGGCCGCATGGGCATCAATTACGATTTTACCGAGAAAAGCAGCATTGGCCTGACGGTCAACTACTCGCACAATAAGGACGTGGGCCAGTCGGAGAACACCAACCAGACACTAGCGCAGGAAGGGGCGTTGCTGGAAAAATTCGACCGCTTCTCGACCGGGACGACTTTCAACGACAACCTCAACGTCAACCTCGATTACCGCAAGCGCTTTGCCAAGGAGCGGCAGCTTTTCAACATTTCGGCCAACTACAGTAACGGATTTTCCGACGGCGAATCGGAGTTCGACCAGCAGAGCGATATGCCCCGTTTGGTGCGCCGCCAGCGCAACCTGCGCGACAACAATCGACACGAAGCGGTACTGGACGCGGACTACACCTGGCCTATCACCCCGAGTTCTACCCTGGAAGTAGGAGCTAAAACCCGGATGCGGCGCAGCCACAATGACAACGCCTTTTACACCTTCGATCAGGAACTCGAAGATTTTTTGTTCAACGAAAACGTGAGCAACGTCTTCGGTTTCGAGGAATACACGCATACGGGCTACACCTCCTTCACCCAAAAAAGCGACCTCTGGGGTATCCGTGCCGGACTGCGCCTGACGGATGCCACGCAAAAAATCGACCAGATCAGCCGCGGCCAGGCGTTTTCCACGCATTTCTTTTATCTGGTGCCTTCCTTCGCCGTCACCCGCAAGCTGGACGAGGAAACGCAGGTCAAGGTCAATTACAGCCGCCGCGTCCAGCGTCCGACCTCGGACGCGCTCAATCCTTTCACCGACATCTCGGACCCGCGCAACATCCGATCGGGCAATCCCAACCTTCGGCCCGAATACGTCCACAAGGCCGAAATTGGCTATTCGCAATACAAGGAGCAGGGCGGCTGGGGTCCGGCGCTGTTCCTGGATTTCTCCAACAACGCCATCACCCGCATCCGCACCATCGACGCGGCGGGCATTTCCTACCAGCGCTACGACAACGTGGGCCGCGAAGTATCGTACGGTTTCGAGACAGATTTTTCCAAAAAAGTGGGTGAGAAACTAAAACTCAACGCCAGCGGCCGCGTATTCCGCAGCGAAGTGGTGTCGCTTGCCGCCAACATCGACAACAAGATTTGGAGCTACTCCGGCAACCTCAACGCCTTCCTGGAACTACCCCTGAAAATGCGCGCTTCGGGCTACATCACCTACGATGGCCCCCGCGCCATCGCCCAAGGCACCCGCCCCGGCGTGTTTGTGGCCAACCTGGGCGTCCGCCGCGACTTCTTCGAGCGCAAGGCCACGCTTTCCGTCAGCGTGCAGGATTTGTTCCTCTCGCGCATCTACCGCTCCGAACTCAGCACGGCTACCTACGCCCAAAGTTCGCTCTACCACCGCACCAACCGCTTCGCCGGAGTGACGTTCCACTACCGATTTGGGCGGATTTCGGCCAGCGGTGGGGAGGAAGGGTAGAAGGAACGGCAAAAGTTCCACACAGTTCATACCTGACAACCGGGTAAAAAAAAACGGGCGTCCGGGATGTCAATCCGGGCACCCGCACTCGATTTTTGAGGGCAAGATGCAAGTTGATCTGCTACATCGCCGCATTACTCGGCGGATACGGGCGTCACGACGCGCGTGGTTTCCGTGTTAATCGTGAAGGCTTTCTCGGCCCGGCCCTTGTCGGTTTCGACCACGAAGGCGTATTCCCCATCGGCTAGGTTCGACAGGTCGAAGACCTTCGAGTAATTCTCGGTTTGCCGAGCGTACTCGCTGTAAAGCACGTCGCCGGCGGCGTTCTTGATGGCGATGTACAGGCGGCTCGTGAGATCCTGCACCGTAAGGCGGAACTTCATGTCCTTGTACGTCGTCACCGTCATGTTCACGGTGCCTTCTTCGCGCACTTCGATGGCGGCGCGGTCGGTGGTCTTGGCGGTAACTGTGTTGGCAGCGGACACTCCCATCCATACTGCGGCTATTAAGATGATTCTTTTCATGATAGGTAATTGATTGTTAAATGATGATTACTGTTAATTGTATTTTTTTAACATTTGGTTAATCTTGCCCCGTGCGACTTTCAAACTATTAATGCGAAAGCCTTTTTCGTTTAACTTGACGCTACAAACGTAGCAAGACGCTGAACACAAGTCAATAGTAAAAACTGTATCCTCAAAAGTTCATCTCACAGTCCTACGAATATATTGTTATAATACCATGTTTATATGAATAGTACAACAAGTCGTTTATTCTTTGCTACGGCGAATTCCGAATTTTTGAGAAAGATAAATTGTACTAATCTAATATTAGACAAAACTAAAATTCTTTTCGGGGAAATGGAGCGATCAAAAGCCTGGCAAGTGCAATTCAATACCGACTATATTGGGCTTGAAGAACCCGCAAAAGCCCGATTCTTTATATGATAAGTCCCTTCTCCGACGAATACTTCATGGGCCAGGCCCTGAAACTGGCAGCGCAGGCAGCTCAAGAGGGCGAGATTCCCGTGGGGGCGGTGGTGGTGTGTCGGCAGCGGGTTATTGGCAGGGGTTATAACCAAACCCAACGCCTTCACGACGTGACGGCCCACGCCGAAATGATGGCCCTGACCGCCGCTGCGCAGCATTTGGGCGCCAAATACTTGCCCGACTGCACCCTTTACGTCACGCTGGAACCCTGCGTGATGTGCGCTGGTGCGATTTTTTGGACACAAATAGGCAGAGTCGTGTTTGGAGCGCAGGATGAGAAACGGGGTTTTTCAAGAATCTCCACCCATATCCTTCATCCCAAAACGCTTTTGACGGGCGGCGTCTTGGCGGACGAATCCCGGCAACTGCTGCTTGACTTTTTCCGGGGGCTAAGAACATAAAATTCGATTCCTCTGTTAGAAAAGCAGTTCAAAACATTTTTAGAACCCTTTAAAACCAAACTAACATGGCTTTTACCCTAAATCCCCTGCCCTATGCAAACGACGCCCTCGAACCGAATATCGACGCCCGGACGATGGAAATTCACCACGACAAGCACCATCAGGGCTACGTCAATAACCTGAATGCCGCCGTGGAAGGCACCGACATGGCAGGTATGAGCGTGGAAGAACTGCTGGCCAAAGTCAGCACCTTACCGACGGCGATCCGCAATAACGGCGGCGGCCACTGGAACCACTCCTTTTTCTGGAAAACGCTCTCCGGTGACGGCGGTGGCGAACCGACGGGCGAACTAGCCAAGGCCATCGACAGCAAGTTTGGTTCGTTTAGTGCTTTTAAGGATGAATTCAAAAAAGCAGCCGGTAGCCGTTTCGGCTCTGGTTGGGCGTGGCTCATCAAGACCGACGGAGGCGATCTGGCCGTTGTTTCCACCCCCAACCAGGACAACCCATTGATGGACCTGGCCGAAACCAAGGGGACGCCCATCATCGGCCTCGACGTGTGGGAACACGCCTACTACCTCAAGTACCAGAACAAGCGTCCCGACTACATCGACGCCTACTGGAACGTGGTGGACTGGAAGGCCGCCGATGCCAACTTTGGTGCCGCATCGTAACGAATTGAAACCAAAGAGGTCAGCGGCTTGTAAAAAATCTTTTCAAGAATCTTGCAAGGTGCCGACCTTTTTTATAATTTTGCTCTTCCAAAAACGGAGATTGTAGCTCAGTCGGTTAGAGCGTCGGTTTGTGGTTCCGAAGGTCGCGGGTTCGAACCCCGTCTTTCTCCCGGTTTTTAAAGGCCCCGCTCGTCGGGGTCTTTTTTTGTTTTACGACCCGCGGTTAAAACCGGGGGCAAGTGATAATTCGGGAGTGTAACAGAATGTATGCCGCGATTAAGCAGCGTTTTTGTGCCAAATGTAAGCCTTCATCATCCCGTAATGTATATCGTCCTTTTTAGAGCACGGTGGGTTGGTACAGAAACCAAATCCATCGGTGCGTCTGGCGTGTGAATAGCATCTAACCATCAAACTTGCGAACAATGCTTTACGCGACCGGATTCCCCGCTTTCGTTTTGAGTAATTATCGCCGTATTTAGGGTTTGTTATTTGAACAACAAAAGAATGACTATGAACTCAAAAAACGAAAATCGAAGAAAATTTCTGCTGAAATCCGCGCAGTCGGCGGCGGGGCTGATAATGGTGCCGCTGGTCGGTCAGGCAAGTGTAGTTTCTCCAAAAAAAACTACCGTGCCCGGGATGAGCCGACCCTACGTCGCGCCGCGTATCAAGTTTGCCGTCATCGGCATGAACCATGGCCATATCTACGGGCAGGTCAATGTCGTCGAACACGGTGGCGGCGAGTTGGTGGCGTATTACGCCAAGGAAAAGGAGTTGATGGATGACTTCAAAAAACGCTTTCCCAAGGTCAAAGCTGCCGCCAGCGAGCAGGAGATTCTGAACGACAAATCCATCCAACTTGTGCTGAGCGCGGGCATTCCCCAGGAGCGTGCCCCGCTGGGTATCCGGGTGATGAAGAGCGGGAAGGACTACATGTCCGATAAGCCG
Organism: Cytophagales bacterium; assembly: GCA_038256395.1. Taxonomy (GTDB): domain Bacteria; phylum Bacteroidota; class Bacteroidia; order Cytophagales; family Spirosomataceae; genus Persicitalea. The sequence goes on from JBBSKK010000060.1 coordinate 4,950, forward strand.
GGCATCACTTCGCTGATGCAGTTGGCGGAGGTTCGTAAGGTGCAAAAGGCCACCAAGCAGATTTACTCCATCATGTACGGCGAACGCTTTGAGAACAGGGCAACTGTCAAAGCGGGCGAATTGGTGAAGGCGGGTGCCATCGGCAAGGTCATCCAGACCATCGGTCTTGGCCCGCACCGCATGAACCCCAAGTCGCGACCCGATTGGTTTTTTAAGATGAGCGATTACGGCGGTATTATCACCGACATCGGCTCGCACCAGTTCGACCAGTTTCTTTTCTTTACGGGAAGTACCGAGGCGCATGTCGTGGCTTCGGAGGTGGGCAACGTGGGGCACCCGCAGTACCCCGACGTGCAGGATTTTGGCGATGTGATGGTGCGCGGTAACGGCGGCATGGGCTACGTGCGCGTGGACTGGTTCACCCCCGACGGACTGAAAAGCTGGGGCGACGGCCGCCTGACGATTCTGGGAACGGAAGGCTTCATCGAGATTCGGAAGAACGTGGATATCGGCGGTCGCGAAGGCGGCAATCATCTTTTTGTGGTGAATAACAAGGAAACCAAAACCATCGACACCAGCGACGTGGATCTGCCCTACGGGCGGCAGTTGGTGGACGATGTGGTCAACCGGACGGAAACGGCCATGTCGCAGGCGCATTGCTTTTTGACAATGGAGCTGGCGCTGAAGGCGCAGGCGGAGGCGGAGCGGATTAAGCTGGGGTAAGGGGTGGCTGAAGTGTTTAGCTGTTTAGGCGTTTAGTTGTTCAGTATTTTATCGAAAAAAGCCGTTGATCGTGATTGCGATCAACGGCTTTTACAATTTTGGATTAATTCTTTTTTCTACGCCATGAGGGCTTTGCGGGCGTATTCTACGCATTTGGCGGTTTCTTTGACGGCGTCGGAGCCTTCGGGGATGGGGTATTCGAGTTCGATGGTGACGGGGAATTTGTACTTGTTGTCACGGATGAGTTGCAGAGCGGCCACGATGGGCGTGTCGCCCTGGCCCCAAACTACGTTGGCCTGGCCGTTTTCCTTCGACTTTCGATCTTTGGTGTGCATACTCAGGATTTGCTGATGCTTTTCCTTAATGAGAGGCAAAGGAGCGTAGCCCGCCGCCACGTAATGGCCCATGTCGAGGTTCAGCGCATTGTAATTCGACTGCGCCAGGGCTTCGTCCCAGGCGGTAGGCGTCTGCTGCAAATGGCCATGGTAGCCGACGTAAATTTTGTTCTTGGCGGCAATCTCACCCAAACGCTTGCTTTGGGCGGCGTCTTTAGGAAGTTCTACCGTCACGTGCGTGGCGCCCAGCGCCTTGGCGGCCTGAAGGGCGTAATTCACCTCGGCATCGGAATTGTTAGAGCCGAGGGCATTGGGCTTGTAAGCGTAAATACTCACGCCCGCTTTGTTGTACATCTTTCTCAACTGCTCGAATTTCTTCATCGATACCGAGGCACGCCAAGCGGCCAGTTTGCCGTAATATTCGTTCTGCTCGCGCTTCTGGTCGGCGGTGAGTCCGCCGCGCTCGAATTGGGGTGCCTCTGGCGCACCCGCAAAAGGCTCCCCTGTGGAACCCATCAACTCGATGGCGCTAATGTTGCAGTCTTTGCAATATTGCAGGATATGCTCGGCGTCGCTGGGCATGCTCCGCCACGAGTAAGTGATTGCCCCGACCTGCACGCCATTGAAGACTGAATTGGGCTTATCCAGGTTTTTGATGTAGGCGGGCATCCCAAAAACCTTGTCAGTCAGCAGCGTAACGCCGCCTAGGGCCAGCGCTGCATTACCCAAAAACTGTCTTCTTGAAAATTCTTTGTCTTGCATGATGTATGTTTTGAATGAAAATAATCTCGCTTTTATTCAAAAGACGAGAAAGCCCCTCGCCTAACCTACACACGAATGTTTATTTACCAAAATCAAAAACCGACTACGCAAGCGAACTCCTGCCACCCGCCTTGTCAGGCTGAGCGTAGCCGACCACCCTGTCAGGCTGAGCGTAGCCGACCACCCTGTCAGGCTGAGCGTAGCCGACCACCCTGTCAGGCTGAGCGTAGCCGAAGCCCGCCGCCAAGTCGGGCAAAGCTGCCGCCGGGCCGATGACGATGATGGCCGGAGAGCCGATGCCACTGATTTGGGCCAAAGGCAGAATATTACTGATCTTGCCCGTCACGATTTTTTCTTCGGGTAACGAGCCGTTTTGGATGATAGCGATCGACTCGTTTAGTTTTCCTAACTCCGAGTAAATCTCCACGATTTCGGGTAGTTTGTTGACCCCCATCAGCACGACCACCGTCGCCGTAGATTGCGCGGCCAGGGCCAAATCCCCTGATATTTTGTGAGACTTGGTAGTACCCGTCACCACCCAGAAACTCTCACTGACGCCGCGCGAGGTCAGCGGAATGCCCGCCAAAGCGGGAACGGCGTAGCTGCTGGAAATTCCCGGAATGACTTCCGACTCGATGCCGTGTTTGGCGGCGTACTCCACTTCCTCGTAGCCGCGCCCGAAAACGTAAGAATCGCCGCCTTTCAGCCGCACGACGTCACCATACTGGTAGGCGTATTCCACAATCAAATAATTGATGACATCCTGACTACAACTGTGCTCGCCGAACCGCTTACCGACATGGACTTTCACACAGGATTCGGGGCAATGATTCAGCAAATCGGGATGCGTGAGGGCGTCGTAAAGCACGACTTTGGCCTTTTGCAAAGCCTTCACGCCCTTCAAAGTTATCAAGTCAGGGTCACCGGGTCCGGCACCGATTAAGGTTAGTTTCATTGGATATTTATTTGTTTGTAGGGGCGAACCTATGTGTTCGCCCAGAGTGCGTCAGCCATCGGGCGAACGGGATTAACTATCCTGGCCAAATACCAATTCTTGTAAAACAGGTCCAGAATTTTCCAATAATTGTCCGGAGCGGAAAGCTTTTACTTGATTATAAAAGTTTCCGGCTTCGCCCACAAACTCCCGTGCAAATGCCTCCGTCGGCTCGTTTTTATTGATACTGAAAACGAGTTGCGAGAACTGCTTGCTGTCCTCGTCGGCTTCGGGGAAGAAGGTTTTGCCAAAATTCTCCTCGAACTCCTTCACCATGCTGTGCTGCGAGCTGGTCGAGATCCCCTCACCAATGAGTAGTGCCTTGGCACCCGTGATGAAGGTGTTATAAGCGTGATATATACCGTCGGCCCAGACGCCCTCGGCCAGCATTTCGTGGGCCAGCGCAAGTTTCTCGTCCGCTTCGATGAGTGTCGTACCCACCAGGTCGATCATCACACCCGCGCACTCGCCTACGCCGACTTCGGTCTTGAAGAGTTCGTCGTGATCCCAGTCGCGATACTCTTCATCTTTGACTTCGGTGAGGTCGGCGATGGGTTTGAGGAGTTGGTAGAAATAGTTCTTCGTCTGCCGGACGTAATACTGGTTGAAATACTCGTCGTCGTAGGCGTTAGTCTGGTAGTCGTCCAGCAGCGTACGCAGGGCCTCGGGGCCGCGCTTGGAGGGGAGTTTGATGACTTTGTCGCCCATCTGCCCTTCGCTGAAAGCCCCGGCAAAGCCACCGCCAAGGATTACCTGCATGGCGGGCAGCACGAGTTTGCCGTTCTTGATCGAACTGCCGTGGAAGCCGATATTAGCCGCGCTGTGTTGGCCGCAGCCATTCATGCAGCCGCTGATTTTTATCTTGATGTCGTTATTGTAAATCAAATCGGGATATTCCTCTTTCATCATCGTTTCCAGCGCCCGCGTGATGCCGTAGCTGCTCGAAATCGCCAGATTGCAGGTATCGGTGCCAGGGCAGGTCGTGATGTCGGCGGTGCTGTCGAAGCCCGGCTCGGCCAGCCCGAGTTGGCTGAGCGCCTGGAAAAGCGCGGGCAGGTCTTCGGCTTTCACGAATTTCAGCAGATAGCCCTGATTAATGGTCACGCGCAGGTCGTCGGCGGCGTACTGCCGCATGATGTCGGCTAGTTGGCGGGCGGTATCCGAGTGCATATCGCCCAGCAACACGCGTAAGTACACGCCATACCAACCTTTCTGTTTTTGTGCAAAAACGTTGGTAGTGAGCCATTTTTGGAAAAGATTTTTTTCTGAGTCTTCCAGTTGCGCGTTAGCCAAAGCAAGAATTTCTTCTTGGCTCAATGGGTTTCTCTCTTCAAGATTTTTCCAGGAATACGCGATGTCCGGCACGGCGTAGGTCTTATTTTTCAGAGCCGTCCATTCTTCTTGTACTAGCTCCATCATCTTTTCCAAACCCAAATCATTGAGCAAAAACTTCATCCGGGCCTTGTGTCGCCGCGTCCGCTCGCCGTAGCGGTCGAAGACGCGGATAATGGCTTCAATAAACGGAATCGCCTGATCGTCGGGCAAAAACTCGAAGGCCGTTTGCGCCGGGAAAGGCTGCGCCCCAAGGCCCCCGCCGATCACAACTTTGAAGCCTTTGACAGTTTTGCCCTTGTCATTTTGACCCATTTTGGCAATCAAACCCACATCGTGCATGAAGCCAAGGGCGGAATCATTTTCAGAAGCAGAGAGCGAAATCTTGAATTTTCGACCCATTTCCTGCGAAATAGGATTGCGCAAAAAGTACTCGAAAATGGCTTGAGCGTAGGGCGAAACATCAAACGGCTCATCGGGATCGATGCCCGCCGTGGCCGAGGCCGTCACGTTGCGGACGGTATTGCCGCAGGCTTCGCGCAACGTGATGTCGGCGTCTTCCAGGTCGGCCCACAACTGCGGCGAGTCGGCTAATTTTACGAAGTGAAGCTGAATGTCCTGCCGCGTGGTGGCGTGGAGGTTTCCGGTGGCGTATTTGTCGGAAGAATCCGCGATGCGCACCAACTGGTTGGCGGTCACGTAGCCGTAGGGTAGCTTGATGCGGATCATCTGCACACCCGGCTGCCGCTGCCCGTACACGCCCCGACTGAGACGGTACTTGCGGAAAGCCTCTTCGGACCCTTCATCGTTGGAAAACGCTCCTATTTTGTTTTGTAATTCAAAAATATCGCGCTTGGCGGCAGTGGATACGTTGTCGGTAAGTGTTAGGTTGTTCATAATGTCTATAAGTCTATGGGAATAGTAGTGTTTTGGATTCTGGATATTGGACTTTGGACGCTGGATGCTAGGCACTAGATTCTGGACATAGGCTTTAAGTCCAAAATCCAACCGCACCGGCGGACCGGTCCAGCGTCCAAAGTCTTCACTCCACCATGCACGCCCCCACCGTCACATTCGAGGTTTCGTCGATCAGGATGGCGGCTCCGTTGGCGCGGTTTTTCAGGTAGGGATCGTAGGCTATGGGGTTGGCGGTACGCAGTACCACACGGGCCACATCGTTGAGTTTCAGACTTTCGACGTCCTCAATTCGCTCGTAGGTATTGATGTCCACGCGATAATCTATACTTCGAACCGAGCAACGGGTGCGGCTGGTTCCGTGTTGCAGGCTGAATTTTCCGCCCACTTTCAGTTCTTTCCGGTCGTCCATCCAGCAAATCATCGTCT
>JBBSKK010000061.1:0-10434 GCA_038256395.1 Cytophagales bacterium
CGGTAAAGGCATCAAGTTGATAAAGGCGGAGTTTCATCTGATTTTCAAGGAGTAGTTTGTGCCAAGGTATCAAAAATTCTTTCGTCGAAGGAAAGCAATGACGGGATTTTTAGCGTAGCCACGTCGAATTTGGGAGAATCGTACTCATAATCAGCCGGAACGGCCACGGTTAGCATACCCGCTGACACCGCTGACTGCAATCCGTTGCCCGAATCCTCAAACGCCAGGCAATGCATTGGCTCCACGCCCAGTTGCTGCGCCGCGCCCAAATATACGTCGGGAAACGGCTTGTTCCGCGCTTCCAACAAAGCCGAATGCCACAGTTCGAAATACTTTTTGAAATCCAGCCTTTCCAGAACGGTTTCGATGATGCCCATCGGCGAGGCCGACGCCACGGCCAGCGGAAGGCCGCGTTCGTGAAAAAACTGAATCAGTGCCAAAGCTCCCGGCATGGCGCGTGCATTGGCACCGATGCGCTCGTGGGCCAGATGAATGATCTCGTCACCAATTTCAGTCTGCGTTTTCCCTTCCCAGGGAAAGGTATCGAAAGCCAACTGCACGAACGGGGCCGTCCCCAGTCCGGTGGCGTCCCGGCAAAAGTCTTCGGTCAGAGCTACGTCCACCGTATCGAATACCTCAATGGCCACTTCCCGCCAAATAGGCTCAGAATCGACCAAAAGGCCATCCATGTCGAGGATAGCCGCTTGGATTTTTGTTGAATCGTGTAATCGTGTAATCGTTGAATTGGACATTCGAGCAAGGACGAGACGCGCTATTTTCTTGAATAGAGAAATGATTAAGATCAAGAGTATTGAACAGTTAAACAATTACACAGTTCAACGATTCAACAACCTTCTACACTTCCGCCATCCGAAACGGCTTGACGTCGATTTTTTCCCAGACGCGGCCCGTGACGTAGGGGTCGGTGTCGAGCCAGGCGTTGAGTTGGGTTTCGTCGTCGAAGTCCAGCAGCATCATCGAGCCGATCATCTGGCCTTCGGGACTGAGTAAAGCACCGCCGACGATGAAATGCCCGTTTTCTTTCAAAGTTCTGGCCCGGTCGAAATGCAGCGGACGGGCGGTCAGGCGGCGTTGGGGAGCCTCGTCGTCGGTGTAGTCGTAAGCGTGCATGACGTAATTCATTTTTTCAGTTGACAGTTGACAGTTTTTTTTAGCCGACAGCCGACAGCCGTTAGCTATTTTTCATCGCCAAATATACGCCATTTGTCCAGCCGAAGCCTTCCTGGATTTCGTATTCGCCGTCGCAGGGAAGGAGGTCGGTATCGATAACGTTGTATTTTTCAAGGAGTTTTCCTTCTGATTTGTATTGGTTTTCCACTACATAAAGCCAGTTCGTACGCAGACGGTCGGCGGTGCGGTTGAATTTGTAATGGCGCAATCCCTGGTAGGTTAGCCATTGCAGCGGTGCCCAGCCGTTGGGGACGTCCCACTGCTGGCCCGAATCAGTGAGGGTACTCAGCATTCCGCCCGAGCGCAGGAAACTTTGTTTGAGGCGGGATTTTATCGAGCGGGCTTGTTGCTTATCAGCTAACTTGAAATACAATGGAAAAACGGCGGCCAGGCTGAATGTGTTGGTGAATTTTTGCTGCCGAAAATCGTAATCCATGTAGAAATTCCGGCTCTCATCCCAAAAATAGGTATCGATTGCGGTCTTGCGCTTCTCCGCTTTCTGGACATATTCTTTGGCTAAGTCGGGGTAGTGACCAAGTCGATACGCTTCGGCGAGGGTGCTTTCCAGATGATGCAATAGACAATTGAGATCCACGGGCAAAATGTTGGTCGTCTGGATGGTAGCGAAAGTCTCGCCGTCGGCCATCCAGCGGCTGCTGAAATCCCAGCCCGACTCGGCAGCGGCCCGCAGGCAGCGGTACACCGATTCGGGTTCGTGACCGTGTTTTTCCTGGGCTTCTATGGCTAGTTCCACATCCTCGGCGTATGCTTCGGGGCGAGGTGTGGCGCGGTCGTCCCAGTAGCGGTTCAACAGCGTGCCGTCGGGCAGCCGAATCACGCGGCGGTAGGCGGGTTCTTCGGCGTTGAGGCGGTCACTGCCATCCATCCAGAAATCGTATTCTTTTTGGAGCTGCGGCAGATAATGCACCATCGTCTCGTTGCCCTTAATCTCGCAGAACAGTTCGATCATCAGCGAAAAAACGGGTGGCTGCGAACGGCTGAGGTAGTACGTTCGGTTGCCAGTGGGAATATGGCCGAAATGGTCGATGAGGTGGACGAAATTGGCGAGCATACTCTCGATCAGGTCGATGCGCCCCGACTCTTTCAGCCCGAGCATCGTGAAGTAGCTGTCCCAGTAGTAAATTTCCCGGAAACGCCCGCCCGGCACGACGTAAGGTTCGGGCAATGTTATGAGCGAGCCGCCCCGGTGCTGCGCCATGACGGGCCGCGATAACCGCGACCAAAGCCACTCGATATGCTCCTCGATGGGTGGAATGCCCGCATCGCCGCCGTGTTCGGTTTTTATCGAGGGAGGCATTTCAAAATGCTCGATGACAAAGGTTTTCAAGTCGAAACCTTCCTGACTTTTCTGACGACTATAGGCCAGAATGATTTCAGCAGAATCGCGCTGCGGCACAGCGTCGGCGAAGGCTTTTGAATCCTTGAAAAGACGCTGCAACTGCACATCCCGAAAGAACTCTCCGTACAATTCATCGGGAGAAACGCGGACTTCGTTGTAGGTGGTTGGGAGGGAGGAGAGCAAGGGTAGTCAATTGTTAAAAAGATTCAACGCCGCCACGCTCATGGCTTTTACGCCGGTTTTGATTGTGGGTTCGGGAACGGGCGCAAACTGGGACGAGTGCAGCGAAGGTAATGGTTCGCCTTTTTCTTTGGCTTTTTGGATGGTTTCGGGCGCGAGTGTTCCCAGCCAAAACATAAAGATGGGAACGCTGTTGTCCGGCATCACGAAGCGGCTGAAATCCTCGCCGACCATGTACGGATCCGTTTCCACAACCTGAGTTTCGCCAAAAGTGTTTTTAAAAAGCCCCACCAGCCGCGCCGTGAGGGCGGCGTCGTTGACCGTGGCGGGCGTCATGGGCTCGCGGATGTTTATTTTCGGCATTTTATCGTTGGGAAGGCCCGCCGCTTTGGCGTAGTTTTCGCTGATGCGGCGAATGGAAGCGATTATTTTTTCGCGTACCTCGGGCGTGTAGGAGCGTAATGTGAGCTGCATCTTCACGTCGTCGGGGATGATGTTGTGGACCGTACCGCCGTGGATTGACCCGACCGTCACCACCGCCGGGTCAATAGGGTTGATGCTGCGGCTGACGATGGTCTGGAACGCCAGAATCATCTCGGCGCTCAGCACCACCGGGTCGATGGTCGTATGCGGGGCCGCACCGTGGCCGCCTTGCCCGAAAATGGTGATGTCCATCATGTCCACGCTGGCCATGAGCGGCCCGGCGCGGTAGCCGAGCGTGCCAGCGGGCAGATAGGAATTATCGTGCAGCGCAATGGCGTAGTCGGGCTTGGGGGCGAAGTCGAAGAGGCCGTCTTTCATCATCCTATCCGCGCCTAGGCCGTTTTCTTCGGCGGGCTGCGCCACCATCACCAGGGTGCCTTTCCAGTTGTTTTTAGTTTTGATCAAAGCCTGGGCCGTTCCCACAAACACCGTCATGTGGATGTCGTGGCCGCAGGCGTGCATCACGTTCACTTCGTTGCCCGCCGCGTTGACACCCCGCGCCTTGCTGGCGTAGGGCAAACCGGTTTTCTCTTCCAGCGGCAACGCGTCCATATCGGCCCGAATGAGAACCGTGGGGCCGGGGCCGTTCTTAAAAATACCCGCCACGCCGTGGCCGCCGATTTTTTCCTTCACCTGAAAGCCTAGCTTTTTGAGTTCCGCTGCCATGCGGGCCGCGCTTTTTTCTTCCTGCAAAGAAAGTTCGGGGTTTTGGTGGAGGTGTTTGTAGAGGGCATCGAGTTCGGGGTAGTTTTGCGCGGTCAGGGTCTCGATTTGCTGGATGGCCTGGGGGCTTTGGGCAAGAATCTGGATAGGTATAAAGGCTAAAAAGAGCTGAAGGTAAATTTTCATAAGTACGAGAATGACGAAACAGAATTTCGCAAGCTACGAAATGGCGGCTGATTTCGTAGCCTTAAATTTTCTCCAACGTCTCCCGCGTCAAATTGCCCGGCGTATCTCCCGTGTTTAAAGTAGAAGCGGGTTCAAACAACATGACCGACACTTCCTCTACTGCCACGGGCCGATGCTCGACGCCTCTGGGGACGATCAGAAGCTCGTTCTTATGGAGCAACACCGTTCTGTCGCGGAACTCCATCTGGAACTGGCCCTGCAACACGTAGAACATTTCGTCCTCATCGTCGTGCTTGTGCCAGCGGAACGCCGCCCCGGACAAACTCGCCCTGGAACTCGCCCAGCTTCACGTGCTGGCCGTTTAGTTCGCCGACGATGCGCGGATGCCAATGGTCATGGAAAAGAGCTAGTTTTTCGGAAATGTTGACTTTGTTCATAACGCCTCCTCCACCCGCGCGTCAAAAATTCCCGTCAGCACCTGCCCGTCGCGCTTGACTTGCAGAAAAATGCGGTACTGCCCCGCCCTGGGAAAAGCGTAGGGAAACGAGATACCGCTGCCGTGGTTCATGCCTTCGTGCAAAGTAGAATCTCCAGCTATTCCCATTCCCATTTCTTTCATCAGGAAATTCTCCCGCTCCGTGTCGGGCATTTTTTTCAGGGCAGCCACGTGGCGGTCGATGCTGTCACGGAAAAGGTCGGGCGAGGCGCGTTTGAAGACGCGGGCGGTATCAGCGATGCGGTTTTTGAGCGAAAGCTCGGAGGCCATAGCCACCGTTCCCACGGGGTGCAGGTGGACGTAGACCGAGCCGTCGGAACGCACCACAGCGGCGTGGCCCGCCATACCCAGGTAGGGCTGCAAATGGGCGGCGGTGCCGTCGGGCGCGAATACCTCGAACTTCAATTGATAAGGTTTTCCCGCCGAAAAAACCTGGTTGGCCTCGCCTTGCCACACTACGTAAGAACCGTCGAGCAGGGCGGTGCGGGTGCCGGGCTTGCCACAGACTACCACATTGGCATCCAGCGGAATATTCTTGGGTTCGTTGAGCGGGTCGGTTACTACGTAGGTGTCTTCGGGATCGGTACGCTTGATTGTTTGTCCCTCAACAAGTTCGGGGATGTCGATCGTGTCGGTGAGGGTTTCGGTAAAGCCGGAGTAGGAAAATATATCGCCGTACACCAGGTAACGTCCCGCTGGGAGTTTGGGCAAATACGCCTGAAACGTGGTGGAATCCGTGCGTTCGGGATGTAGGTGGGCGAAAGCATCGAGTCCGGGTGTCCGCACCAGAAACAGGTGCATCATTTTACCGTGGTCGGGTACCAGGTAGCTGAGGTAGCTCGTGCCGCGCTTCGATTTAGCATCGGTAGTGTCGATTTTGAGTTGAAAAAGTCGTTGCCCATCCTGACGCATGACTGTTCCTTTCGCCGTTAGTGGTTTATATAAATAGCGGCGGTAGTCTTTAGCCCAGCTATCCCACCAGCTACTGCCGCCGTACAGAATCAGCGTACAGGCCACAAACGCAATGCCCATGTTCAACCAGCGCTTTCTTTTTTGTTGGGGTGAAAGTGCCTGCCCCGCCCGCAGCATCCCGTCGCTGACACTCGCCCCGATGACAGTCACGAGCAGAATCACCAGCAAAAGACCCAGCGCGGTCAGCGTCCAGCCCAGCCCGGCGGGCATATCGCGCTCAGCGGTGGACATCGCTACCAGCGGCACCACCATTTCGCCTGCGCCCTGCGCTCCTTCGATTTTGATCTGGACGCTGGACGAGCCGTTTTCCATCAGCCAGACAATGCCCTGAAACTGGCCGAGTTGCCCGGCGACGGGTTCCAGCGCGTCGTAGTCCGGGGCGCCCTCGTCGCCCGAATGGAAATAGATGGGCCGCGCCAGCACCCGGCTGGCGTCGCCGTTTTCGATGTACACCGTTACCCGCGCGGTGCCGGGGATGACATCAGGCGGCTGCACATCCACCAGGAGGCGGTACGCACCTGCCTGTCCCTGCAACACCACCCCCGAACTGCCCACGTGGGCGAAAACGGGGAAGGCACCTACCATCAATCCAAAAATTACCAGCAGCTTTTTCATCGTTGAATATTTTTCATCCATCGTCCCCAGACCAGGCCGATGCGGGTGGAAAGAATGCTGAGAACCAAGGCAATGCCAAGGCCCTGAGCTAATTGAGCGGTGGTTTGCGCAAACCAAGGCGCGAACTGGTAGCGGTATTCCCAATCGGGATTAGCGCCAAAATACAAATAGTGACTACCAAAAAACCAGTTGCGGGCCAGCGGTGATTCCAGCAGGAAAGCACCGAAAAACCATTGCACGACGAAAAAAACGACCAGAAAAGCGGTTCCGAGCAAAGCGGCCAATTTCCAATCGTTCCAGTAAGAGAAGCGACAGCGAAGGTAGTCGAGGGCTACCGCCGGGACGATCAGCAGCAACGGAAAATTGAAGCCGTTGTAGTGGTCGAGGTGGTTCAGGATGGGGCCCAGCAAGGGTTCCGCCGGAAAAAGTGGGATGATCCAGAGCGTGAGCAGCATAATGAGACTGTAAACCAGCGTCACGTAAGTGATTGTCCACTTACCGGAGTAAGCCCGACCGAATGCAACTAGCAGAAAAGGAAAGGCAACCGCAGCGACCTGATAATAGGAGGCATTATGCGATGCGTAGCGGTCCAGTTCCTCCGAAAGCAGCGTGTACCACATCGTGAGCAGAAAGCCAGCCGAAGATGCGAAGAGTAAAAAAAGCACCCGCTGCCGCCGCTTCTTGGCCAGCTCGCTGCCCTGAAACAAGTATTCCGTTTGATTCTTTATGGCCAAAACACTGATGATGGCCCCAAACTGGACCCCGATAATGCCCAGCGCCAGCACGGTATGCGGCGGCGAGAGAATCGTGACGTCCAGGCCGTAGGTGTTGTGCCACCAGTCGTCGAAGGGCGCGGAGGTAAGCATTGCCATAGCGCCCCAAATGCAGAACAGCGCCCCCAGCGAACTGTAAAAAACGCCCCAAACCTTCACCCGGCGGCTTTTTTCGGCGGGGCTGCCTGCGAAAGTGTTGCGCAGTACCTCGTAACCCGAGAATATCCCCGACACCACGGCCCCAAGATAAATGACCAAGTGCGGGGGCGAGAAAAGTCCGTCACGCCCGATACTAAGGTGCCAGCAAATGTCCCAGATTAGGCCAATGATGACGCAGAGCGAGGAAAAGACGACCGCATAAACATAGACAGGAATGCCCAGCGAACCGACTTCCCGCCTCGCGGCAGACGGAACGTCGGGCAAGCGAGGCGGAGCAAGGGTTTGATCCATAAAAATTGAGGGTTTAGATTTTCAGTAAATTGGGGACAATTTAACAAACTAAAACCCTCACGCCAAACTTTTTGCAAAAACACTAGCCGTAAAGCAAAATGAAGCAAAAGGGCTAATTCTTAAAACGGCCGCAGCGCCTTGACAAATCTATTCTTGAAGTACTTGGAGTAAAGGCTGTCCTCAATCACCCCACGCGACGACGAAGCGTGAATGAACCGGATGTCGCTCTTGCCCCGCACCTCAGTCACGATGCCCGCGTGCGACACGTAGCCTTCTTCGCCGGATTCAGGCACGAAGAAAATCCAGTCGCCGGGCTGAATGTCTTCCACGCGCTCGACGTTGCGGCCAAACTCGGCCTGTTGCCACGAAATGCGGGGTACATTGTAGCCCAGATCGTTGTAAACCGTGCAAATTAGCCCCGAGCAGTCGATGCCTAGGTTGTCGTTGCCACCCGTCAGGTAGGGCGTTCCGGTATAATTGCGCGCGCCTTTTATAACCGCCGACACGTGCCGCGCGTAAGGCCCCGTCGGACGACTGACTGGTTTGCTCGTTACGCCGTTTCTCACCGTCGGGCGGGCAGGTGCCTTAGCCCGGCTGGCGGTCTTGGTGCGCTGACTGGGCGGAACGTAGGGGGAGCTTTTAAGCACCGCGCAGGATTGGATCGTTAAGGAGAAAAGAATATAGGAGGAAAGGAGGAAAGGAACTGCTGTTTTCATGCGTCGGTGGCTTGATTGTTTTCCCAATATTAACGAATCATTTTCAAAAATTCTACCAATCCAACCGCCTCGGTGTTCCCGGCCATTGGGAACTGCTCGCGGCCCGAATACACGACAAACTTGCGCGTGGCATTGATGTCTTCGCTGGCCGTGTGAAAGCCGTTGCTAAGTTTTGAGGCGGAAGAACGCTTAATTTCGATAGCCCAAATCTGCTGGTCGGGGCCTTCCAGAACCAGGTCGATTTCGGATTGGGTCGAGGTGCGGTAGTAGCTGTACCGCCACTTGCTGGATAGGTTGAGGATAATGTTTTCGGCTACGAAGCCTTCCCAACTGGCCCCCAAGATGGGGTTGCCGAGCAAGCTATCGAAGCTGGAAATATTCAGGAGATTGTGCAACAACCCCGTATCGCGGAGGTAGATTTTGGGCGATTTTACCAGCCGCTTCTTCGTGTTGCCCGACCACGGCTGGATTTGCCGCACCATGTAGAAATCAATGAGGATATCCAGGTAGGTTCGGATGGTAGTATGGCTAACTTCCAGGCTCTTACCGAGTTCCGACAGCACCACCTGCTGCCCGTGGTAGTGCGCCAGCATCGACCAAAACTTCTTCATTCGGCTCGCCGAAACGTTTGGGCCCATCAACGGTATGTCGCGCTCCACGTAGGTTGCGATGAAATCATTGCGCCATTCCCAGCTTTCGTCGTCGGTGGGAGCCAGGTAGCTGTCGGGAAAGCCGCCCCGAAACCAGAGCTTCTCGGCGTTGAAGCCCAGCGGGTCGGTTTCGTAAATTTCCAGCGCCGAGAATGGCGACAATTCCAGGTACCGGATTCTGCCCGCCAGGCTTTCGGACGACTTTTGCAATAAATCGTGGGACGCCGAGCCAAGCAGCAGGAATTGCCCGGCTTTTTCGCCCCCCCTTTTCCGCACGTCCACCAATCCCCGCAAAACCCTGAACAAATCGGGCAGACGTTGCACTTCGTCGATAATCAGCAGTTGACCTTCAAAGCGGCGTAAGTACCCTTCGGCGTCGCTTAGTTTGCTGAGGTCGGTGTCCAGTTCGAGGTCGAGGTAGGAAGATGGCTTCTCAATGGCTTGCTGTGCTATTTTTAGAGCCAGAGTCGTTTTTCCGACTTGGCGCGGGCCGACTAGTGCAACCACCGGAACATTCCGCAGCGCGTTGAGAAGTTTTTCTTCTATTTGGCGAGCTATCATTCTGCAAATTGAAACTTAAACTTTCAATTTGCAAGAAAACCACTCTAAAAATCTACAATCTGAAAGTAAAAGTTTCAGATTGTAGGAAAGTTAACCTAAAATCCACGGATTGAGGTAAAGATTCAAATGGCAGGTTGCTAGTTCAAGACAATTGTCCTATATTTGAAGCCAAATGTCTAAAAAGTAAAAATTATGGCTTTCAGAAACTCAACTATCGAAGCGAAACTGAACAAGGAAATTGCTGCTTTTTTAAGAGACCCGCGCGTAACAAGTTTTCACTTTGAACGCAAAAAGGACATCGGTTATAATGAGTTTCTTGCTGACAAAATGCTAATCATTGCGGCCATCAGGGCGGGAATCCCTTACTCGCTCTTTGAATTGATACAATACCAAACTCCTCTGTCCGATACCGACTGGGCTGATTTTTTGGGCATTTCGACAAAATCCCTGCACAGGTACAAAACCTCAAATCAGCACCATTTCAAAGCCATTCATTCTGAGAAAATAATTGAAATAGCCGAAGTCACCAAGGTGGGTTTGGACGTCTTTGGCAGTATGGATAAACTAAAGCTTTGGCTCAATACGCCCAATTTTGCCTTAGGGAAATTAAATCCAATCGAATTGCTCAAAGACTCTTACGGGAAAGAACTCGTCCTAAGTGAATTAACCAGGATAAATTACGGGATACTCGTATAAGATGGAGCTGTATCGTCTTTCGAGGGAAAAGTTTGCGAGTCCCCTTTCCGGGAAAGGCGCGGCCTTGAAAGGGGCAAGGTGGAATTCGATCGGTGTCGAACTCATATACACGGCAAACAATCGGTCGCTTGCTATGGCCGAAGTCGCCGTTCACTTTACGTTGGCAACGCTGCCTGACGACTACGTGATGATAACCATTTTTGTTCCGGACGACATAGCAACCAAAGAGGCTCTAGAAACTGATTTACCGATCAATTGGAAAGATTTCCCGCATCCTGTTTGGACTCAAAAATTTGGCGATGAATTCGTCATGGAAAACAAATATTGCCTTCTCAAAATACCTTCGGTAGTGACCAAAGGTGATTTTAATTTTCTTATCAATCCCAATCATAAGGGCTTTGCCAGAATTAAAATTGTTGAAATTGAGAAATTCCCTTTTGAC
>JBBSKK010000062.1:0-10364 GCA_038256395.1 Cytophagales bacterium
ACGATGGAGCCATACACGCCGCTCTGTTCCTGAAGCATGGTATGGGAATGGTACCAGTACGTGCCCGATTGTTTGAGCTCAAATTCGTACTTGAAAGTGGTACCCGGGGCGATGGGGGGCGTGGTCAGGTAGGGTACCCCGTCGAAGAAATTAGGGAGCAGGATTCCGTGCCAGTGAACCGAAGTTTCCACTTCCATCGTATTTTTCACGTAAATCACGGCGTACTCCCCTTCGGTAAAGCGCAGGGTGGGTCCCGGTATGCTGCCGTTGACGGTCATACCCGTCACTGGTTTACCAGCCAACTGCACCGTTTCCTTTGAAATAACAAGCGTGTACTCACGCTCGGGTAAATTGTTCTTATTCTGGGCTGACGCTGAAATCTGAAATACAGCAGCGAGCACCAGGATGTTAATAAGAAACCACCGTGTCCGACGGAATGGCATTGTTTGCAGTAGTGCGTTCATATTTTTTCTTTTTGATGTGAAGATGCAAGGCCGATGTATGACCGGGCTTTCCGGAAAAGGCCATGCATACCGTATTTTCAATTGGCAGCAAAAGTCTTTAGTCCCACCCTCGCCAGGGAGTCAGAACCCAAAATACAGCATCAAATAAGAAAGCTCTGGAAGAGTACCTGCACGTCTCGGGCAGGCAGCGGAGGCGGTGGGTAAAAAAATGCCTTCGGGGATTTTTCCCTGGAAAACAGTTTTTTGGATAGAAAGTCGTAGTGATGGGGTACCAGCCCGAAAGCGATGTCCAGGACAGCTGAAATGACATCAGGGGAGTGGTTGTCGTCGGTTTGAAGAACCTGCCGATAATTTTCACAGCAGCGTTCAGGCTTCAGATGATTTCCTGACCGGTCGCATTCAGGTGACGCTGCGCTGCGCTCGCTCATGCCACAGTCCAGCGCGGACCCTCCCAGCGAGAGCCCGCTCTTCACGGCATGTCCCCCACAGTAGTGGGTAGCCACGGAAAGTCCTACGTTGCTCAGCAACAGGATCAGCAACAACGAGATGGCAATGATTTTTTTCACCGAATCAAAGGTACACTGCTTCGCCCGGAATAGTATTACATAATTTCTGTTCGTTTCTGCAATATTCCTGTGCCACTTTCGGCGTTTCAACATGTTTTTTCTGTTCTCCGCCGTATCAAGGCAATCAACCCGGCTTTATCCGCCAACGCTGGCTAAGATTTGATCTCAACCTTTATCTTTCGGTCTTATGGAACATTTTCAAGTAATCTTGGCAACAACCCTATTTTGATGTAAATTAGCATTTATACAAAATGTTCAAGATCAACTTAATCAATCAATTAGTATGAAAATTGCTGTCTGTGGGAAGGGCGGAGTCGGGAAGACAACCATCAGCGGCTTACTTTGCCGGATTATGGGTAGCCGGGGTATTCCCGTGCTGGCCATCGACGGAGACCCCAACCCCAACCTGGCTCTTACCCTTGGGCTGGACCCGCAGGCCAATATGCCCAAGCCTCTTACCTCCAAATTGCTCGAAATCTACCAGAAAGAAGATGGGAAGAAATACGCCAAGCTGAAATTTCCGCTGGCCGAGGTTATGAAGGAGCATGGTGTCAAGGTAAGTGAAAACGTGACGCTTCTCGCGGTCGGGCAACCGGAACACGCCGGGACGGGTTGCATGTGTGGTACCCATACCACCGTCCGCGAAATTATCCACACAGCACTCGAGGAAAGCGATCAAGTCACATTACTGGATCTGGAAGCCTCGCTTGAACAAATGAAGCGGGGTACCTCCAAGTACGTGGATGTGCTGCTGTGCGTGGTCGAGCCATATTACCGCTCCATGGAAGCCGTGGCGCGTTTTCAGCGGCTGGGTAAAGAATTAGAAATCAAGCATATCGTAGCGGTGGCCAATAAGGTAAAAAGCGCGGAAGACGAGGAAGCCATCCGCGATTTCTGTGCTCAGACAAATCTGCCCGTCATAGCTGTCATTCCGCTCGACCCGACCGTTTCTGAAGCCGACAAGAAAGGTTCGCTGGACATGGAGGCTATTGAGCAGTCGCCCGCCCTGCGTGCAATCGACCGATTGGCCCAGGACTTGCTGGAAACTGCATGAAAAAGGGCGGTCGGAAGACCGCCCCCTTGTATGTATATGTAGGGAAAGAGCTATTGACTTACCATGCTGACCTGCTGAGGCCGGTCGAAAACGGCCGGGGCAAGCGAGGCGTTGAATTTGACGTCTGAAACGAGGTACTCCTCCATAATCTTGCCGTTACTGCGGTAGTACTTGTTGGAATGGCTCAGCATGATGTTGCCCTCCTTTTTAAAGTCCGACAGGAAAATCTCTTCCGGCTGCGCGTTATCTTCCATACTGCCGTAATGTTCGATTTTTCTGATGAGGTGAGTCGTTGGCGATACATAAAAAATCCAACGGTCGTGGCCCACGGCGGGGTCGAAAGTAACGTCCAGCAGCGTAGCCTTTTCACCATTTAGCATGGCCGTGCCGGCGTTGCGCGGGATGACGCCGTAATCGGTTAGCTTGAAAGGAAACGACATCCGGTACAATGCCATCTCACTGGCACAGAGGGGCGAGCAATGCTCGTCGTCGCACATGAATTCCAGGTCTTTGGCAATCTTGACCGGCTCGACTTCGTCGCCGTTCCTGACCGCCCAGTAACCGCCCTTATCGTGACCGACGACCACCCGTTCCCCGCTGTTGGTCAATGATTTGATGAGCAATTGGTGGCCGTCCTGATTGTTCTTGAAAAGAAAAGTTTCCTCCGATTGTTTGACAATCTGCCCGTTCTCGTCGTAAAGGCGGTGGGTGCGGACAAAACTGCCGTCTCGGATACCGCGCCAGTTGTCCATGCCCCCGGCAGCCTCTACCATGTCGGCGACGAGTTGCTCGCCGGAGGGCGGCTTGACGAAGAACCACCACGCGCCAACACCTACTGCCAGCAGCAGGGCGAAGATACCCGCCGTTTGGAAAAGGCGCACCCGGCGTACGGTGATCGGATCGACCAGGTCTTTGACTTCCATCCCCGCATTCCACGGCAGTTTGACATTTTCGTCCGACTCGGAGCGGGAAGGTTTCGGTTGATTTTCCATAGTCTCAGGTATTAGTTTTGGGTCAATTTTGTTTCAAAGAATCTAAAACGGGGTGTTTCCTTTCACCTATCCATTCGGTAATCTTCTGATAAGCTACCGGAAGGGCGGCTTCAACGGCGGCACTTAAGCCAATCCCGATTTCCTCATGTTCCTCCGATTCGCAACCCAGAAAAAGTACCTGCTGCGGCAGGACGTTCATGGCTTTGGCCATCATCAGGGCTTTTAGCGGATTGATGTAATGCATATCGGCCAGGAATTCGTTCTGCTCATCCTGAGGTAATTGCGTAATGTCCTTTACCTCCACCTCCCGGAAATGGATCGTTCCGGCTGCGCCGCCCCATTTCACAATATCCAGCAGAATCAGCACCCGGTAATTGTCAAACAATTGTTGTACCAGATGAAGACCCGCCGAGCCGATTTCCATCACTCGCACCGAAGGCGGAAACGCCGCTTCCCGTTCCAGCTTCTGCGCCAGCACCACCCCAAAAGCATCGTCCTGCCGGAGTTCGTTGCCTACCCCGGCAATCAGGATTTCGGGGCGCTTACTTTCCACTCGCCAATTTAAAATGATCCTCGGAAAATTCCTTGTTGAAGACGATGTGGCTGTGCCGACTTTGGGAAGTCTGCTTGCCGGGTCGGTTCAGCGAGTCGGCCGCGTAGCCTTTACGCAGGGCGGGTAGCAAGAGCCCGTCGATGCGCTCAAATTCCATATAACGGGTGTAATCCCAATAATTATCCTTACCATTGAGAGAATTGGCCAGTAGTTTTCCAGAGCCAGGTTCAAAGTACTAGTACCAGACGTGGTCGGGATTGCTGCCCGCGCCTTTTACGTACGATGTTTTCACCACCTGCGCGGGGACGCCGTCGGCCAGGGTCACTTCGCCGATGTATTCGGCCTTGATGCCGGGGTCTTTCAACTTGTAAGGCATACACATGACATACTGCGAACCATAGCTGGAATTCCAGGCGTTGTCAATATCCTTTTGCTCGCCGGACGCCGTGCCGTTGAAGAGTTTGCGAGCTTGTTGCCCGTCGTGCAGCAGGGTGACGGTCGTATCGTGCAGTAGGTAACTGACTTTGGCCCGGAATTGTGGCCGGATCATGTAGTCAAAATGCTGGTCGATTTCCCGAGCGACCGCGCCCGTACTGTCGTAGCTAATGGTTTTTTTGTCAAACGAAAGCGTTTTCTTTTGCTGCCAGGCATCCCAACCACCTGCATAATTGATGGCCCGGTCGATGATGACCCGGGAAGAGTCGTCCATGACCACGGAGAGTTCCTGGGTGGGTTCCTGCGTTCGACAGGCCATCAGGCAAAATCCCATAAGAAGGAGAACGGTAGTTATAAATTGTTTCTGCATAGTTTTTTACATATTGAGTCCCACGCTTATCTCGCCCGCATCACTCACATTAATAGGGTATTTTTTCAGCGAGAGCAGGCGGTTGGTTTCCATGATGCCATCCGACAGCCGGTAATTGCAGCCGTGCCAGGGACAAATAAGGTACCCTTGCATAATGCTGGCTCCATCGAGAGGCAGGGACGTATTGCCGCAACAGTTTTTCACGGCGTGAATCTCGCCCCCCGACTTACAAATCAGTACATCTTCGCCTTCCTCGGCGTATTTATAAACGGTGTTTTCTTTCAAAGCATTGGCATTGCCGACGGGTATCCAGCGCGGGTACTTGTCGAAGTCACTACCCGCCATAATCTCTTGGGCCAGAGCGCCGTTCTGAATTTCGGTGTGAAAAAGGTCATACAGGCTGAACAGCAATTTTACTGACTTGTCCATCTGCATTTTAAGGTGCAGATCGGGGTGGTTGATAATGATTTCCTTGAATAGTCGGGTCAGAGCCTCACGGTGCAGCATATCGAAATTCCGAAGCAATTCGTGCATATTCTCCTTCACCTTAGGATAGGGCAGACCATCCAGTTCCTCAACCATTGCCTCCGCGCGCGCGGCTACTTTCTCGTACTCGGTATCCGATAGGAAAATACTTTTCATGCGGCGTGTTGGTGGCGGCTGTCGGCGCAATTGTGGACGCAGTCTTCCAGTTTCTCGCCCTCGTGGTAGCAAAATTCGCAGTCGGGGCCGCACTCGCCGTGGCCACCCTTCTGCATCCCCTCAAAGGCGTTGCGGAAAATACCGCCCGCTTCCTTCTTTCCGGCGGTCGTAAGGACGATGGCGCTTTTTTCGTCCAAAGTACCTTCCTCCGTTTTCAGGTACCCTTCCGCGATGTTTTTTTCCAGATGCAGCAGCAGGTTGTCAGGCGTGGTGTTCAGCAGCGACAGCAAGCGGCCGAAAGGAACGGCATCGGCCAGTCCTTCGCCCTGCATCCAATAGAGGACCTGCAGGATTTCTTCCCGCCAAAACAAGGCACCCAAAGCGCTGTTTTCCGACATCAGACTTCGATTAAAGTTTCTCCGTACAAAGGTTCCAAGATACTGATTTTTGCGCTGTCCGCCACGCAAAGGTCTTGTAGTGTAAGGATAAGGTCGGGAATCGCTTGTTCTACTGCTTCGGTAAAGCCTTCCCCGGCCTGTTCGGGACCAGGCTCCACATCGACCACCAACGTCTCGCCGGGCCATATTTTGAAATACTCCCCGATAATGAGCAGGTTTTCCACCGAGATGACCCCGGTAACCGCGTCGCCGACGCAGCGCTGGATGAGTTCCTCGTCCGGCAGGCCGCCCCGCCATCGGAATACGGTGATGTCTCCCGGATTGCGGCCCGGACGCTCGATGGCCGCCAGCAGAAAGACCCGGTCGAAAGGTTCGGGCCGGGACTGGAAGTCCTGGACGATGGCAATCGGCCCCCCGTTGAACTCGTCGAGCTCGACGCCCGACGGCCAGTTCATTTCCCGCAGCCGGGGCAGCAATGCCGGGCCGATGGAGTGGTTGCGCAGGTTGTGGTAGCCGACGGTGCCGATAAAAACTTTTTTCATCCGTTTTTTCTAAAAAAGCCTTATTCCAGACCGCAGGCACAGGTCGTTACTTCCCGCGTCACCATGTAGTCGCTGTTTTCCACCTGAATGTGCGTGGTACAGGGCATGCAGGGATCGAAGCTGCGAATGGCCCGCAGAATGTCTATTCCCTTGAATTTTTTGTCGGGATCGT
Source organism: Cytophagales bacterium (assembly GCA_038256395.1). Taxonomy (GTDB): domain Bacteria; phylum Bacteroidota; class Bacteroidia; order Cytophagales; family Spirosomataceae; genus Persicitalea. The sequence goes on from JBBSKK010000062.1 coordinate 6,189, forward strand.
TTACGTCCACATCTTCCAGAATCGGGGTATTAAGCACCGCTTCCTCGTAAGGGCCCGGTGTTCCCCAAGGTGTATGGGGCGATGCGTTCAGGGTCGAGGGCGTGAGAATCTGGTAGTTGGCAATAGCCCCGTCGTCAATGACGAGGTGGTGGGTCAGGAAGCCGCGCCCCGCCCCCCAAAAGCCCACGCCGACCTGGGTACCCTTGCTCGGAATTTCGAACGGCGTACTCATGCTGGTTTCGCCCTTTCGGAGGAAATCCATAGCCATGTACCAGTTGTCCAGCGCGACCAGTGCCGAATACGGAATGCAAAACGCCCGCGCCCGGTTGCGTTCGAACGCGTTCCAGTCTTTGGGAATATGCCACTCCATGGTCGTAGCGGGCATTTTATGCTTTGGCATGTGCAGGATCATGCTGTGGCCGGTGGGTTCCACGAAGCGACGCGACACCACCTTGTTGGCTTTAGCTGTGATGTATAGCCGGGCGTAAGCCCCCGCCTCCACCGAATTGCGGTCCCAAGTGGGACAGGTATCCCAGGTGTAGCGGTCGCGCCAGCTTTGCTTGCCGGGTTTAGCGATGGTTTCCTTGTTCCAGGGGTGGTTGGGACTTAGCGGGCTGCCCTCCACATCCGTTTTGAATCGGTGGCCGTCCCACTTTTCGTAGTACGAATGCTCCACGAATTCTTCCAGCCCCACATTGATTTGCTTGAGGTTGGTCGTGACCAGTTCGCCGTCGAACAACACGCCGGGCGTGGACCAGCGGGCGTTACCCCAGGTGTCGCAGTTGGCGTAGGTGGCGTCGTAGTAGTCGGGGTGGTCCCACACGCCAGTCTCGATCATCGTAGCGGGTCGCGCACCCACCTTGGCGTAGTCGGGATTGCATTCCAGGAAGAAATCGAAGACATCGTCCCACAGGCCCACGACTTTTTGCCCGTAATCGAAAAACTTGATGAGCCGCTGGTATAACTCGTTAAGGACGGTAATGTCGACCGTCACCGAAAGGCCGCCCGGCACCACCGACTGCGGGTGCGGGTACTTACCACCGATCAGTACGTAAGCTTCGCGGGCCACGCGGGTCATTTCCAGGGCCTCGATGTATAGCTTACCTGTCAGCGGGTTGAGGTCGCGCATGATGTCGATCATCATTTCGTAGCCGTGGGCCGCTTTGTTTTTGGCGGGGGTGGCACGGGCCTTTTCCACGATCTCCGGGTTGGTCTCGTTGACCAACTGCTCCGAGTAGTCGGGGCCGGAAAGCAGGAAAAGGTGCAGCGGATGGTCGTAGAGGTACTCCACGGCCAGCAAGATGTTGCGCATCACGATGGCCAGCGGCGGCGGCTTGATGTCCAGGGCCATTTCGACGGCCAGGGCCGATACCGTAGAGTGTACCCCCCCGCACACCCCGCAGGCGCGGCTGCTGATGTAGGCGGCGTCGAGTGGACTGCGGCCTTTGAGGATAATCTCGTAGCCCCGGAACAGCGTCGCCATGGAGTTGGAGGAAATCACCTTTTTGTTTTCCAAATCCACCACGCTATGGAACGCCAGCGCCCCGGCGATGCGGGTCACCGGGTCGTAATCAACATTTTTCAGAAAGCCGTTCTTGCCCAGCAGGTCTTTGAGTTTGTCCTCGTTCTTGCCCAGATCCACCACGTCATAGGAGTAGGGGTTGGCTACGCCTTCTTTCAAGGTGGCGTTGCCCTCCGCGTCAAATTCAATCGGCAAATTCTTGAAACACATGATACTTTGGGTTTATAATTTTAGAACCCCGGCAATCGCGCCGAGGTGGGAATTGACGGACGATAGCCCGCCATGGAGTTGATCCAGCGCCCCGTTGATGGTCGTGAGGTGGCCCGCCAGTGGCTTCGTGTCGTTCTCGACTTTCTGCAGGCCATTGGCCAGTTCTTTCAGATGCCCTGCCGCCCGGAAAAGGTAGATGATGACCCCCGTGAGGTACACCACCAGCACCAGTACCACGAGGGTGACGACGACAAGGGTGATAATAAACAGGTAGTCTTCCATGGTTAGTTGAATTTTGCCGCCCGATGGGCCATTGTTACTTTCAGAGTTTCGGCATTGCCGTTAATTTTCCCGGCGGTGTCCAGGATATCGGTGGCCACCGCGATGGTGCTGTTCAGGACTGTGATATGTTCGGTGTTGGCGGCAATTCCCAACCCGGCCTCTTTCATTTCACGGAGGTACCGCTCGATACTTTGGGCCGAACGAAAGGTTTTATGCAGCAGGCGCATAATGAAGGGCAGCAGCAGAACGGCGACTACCAGGGTCAGAATCCACAAATTATAGACGATCTCGGGCATGGCTAGACGTTTTTTTGTTTCAAAGCGGCTTCAATAGTTCCGGCCAGATTTCGATTCACTACTTTCAAACCCTCGCCGGTGTTGGACAGGGATTCATTGAGTTTTATTACCTGCGTGGGTAGGTGGCTGGTCTCGGTTTCGATGGCTCGCAACCCCAGCCGCAGCTTTGCCAGAAAACTGGTGCCATTGCCGCCAATGTCCACCAGGAGTCCGTGGATGAGGGTCACAAAGTAGATTAGTGCGCCCACGAAAAGCAGCACCAGAAAAACCGTCAAGACCATGAGAAGGGTATACATACGGTATGAGATTTGTTAATTTCTCTTTTGATTCTCCTGTGAGTGTTCCAAAACGCAGGCCGGACAGCCAGGGCAGCCGTTGGCGTGCTGCTCGATGGCGGCAGATTGACCGATGATCTTCACGGCGGTGTTGTAAATTTTAGCGGCAACCTGATTGGTGACGGTCAGGTAAATGGGAATCTGAATGGTATTGTTGGCCACCAGTTTGCCTTCGGTCCATATCTGCGCGACTCCTTCCCGGATATCGCGGGCCGTGTTGCGGATGAGGATAAGCAGAATGGCCACCACCACAGTGACGACCAAGCCGATGACCAGGGAAATAATCCACGCATTCGTGAGGGCTGTTTGACTAGTAGATTCCATTAGACGATCATTTCGGTTTCGTGTAAGGCTTCGGCCACCGCCTTGGCTTTCGCTTCGATGCCCTCCGCTTCGCCGAGGATATCGAGGGCTTTGTGGTTGGTATGCTGCAATTCCCAAATACTCATGGTATTTTGCTTGATGTTGACCACGATGCCCAAGGCGGCGTGGGCGAGCTTTAAAATACGCTTTGCTGCCACGATGATAAGAATCAGGAGCGTCGCCGCAATGACGACCACGACCCCGGCAACGGCCAGGCCGATATAAAATCTATTATAAAAATCAGCGTCGTTCATAATCAATCCTGTTCAACAATCTCCCGTTTGATGGACTCCATGTTCTTCTCCACTGCTTCCTTGCTTTCGGAGCGGGTACCCGGAACGTCGCTGCCCCTAAACTGCATCTTGGTATAAAAATAATGGCCGACTTTCTGCAAGGTACTGGGTTGCTCCACGTGGCCCCAGCCCGACGGTACATGCTTCCTTTCTTTCCATAAGGGCGTCTGATTGCTATACATCATTGAAAACCGCCGGAGATTGCGAATGAAAAATCCGGTGGTTTTGGAAGTGGTGGACGATACGATGGTGCCGGGTGGCCGGGTGTAGAAAGGTGCGAAATTGTCGGGAAAGCCCGGCATGGTGCAACCGATGCAAGGGGCGCCCACGTTCATGCAGCCGCCCACGTGATTGATGGCACCGCGCTTGTTGATGTTGCACTGCACCACGGGCCCCCAGCAGCCGATCTCGACCAGGCACTGCCGATCGCCGTAGTGTTCGGCGAAAAGGCCCTCTTCGTAAAAGCCGCCGCGGGTACATTGCTGGTGGACTGTGTCAGTGAACAGCCAGGCCGGGCGACCCAGCGTATCGAACTCGGGCAAGGGACCGATGCCTTGCAGGAACATCAGAACCGCCGCTACGGTTTCTGTGAAATTGTCGCCCTGCGGGGCGCAGCCGGGTACGTTCACCACGGGCAGGCCCAGGCCACTGCGGTAGGACTCGCCCAGGAAATCCATCAGACCCATCGAACCGGTCACGTTTCCCGCCGCCGCCGGAACACCGCCCCAGGTGGCGCAGGTGCCGATGGCGATGACCGCCGCCGCGTGGGGGGCCATGATGCGCAGCCATTCCGCCGTGGGGAAGGGCTGCGGCTCGCCGTCCACCAGTCGTGATCCCAGGGCCGACCAATAGCCGCCGTTTTCGGTGTTCAGACT
>JBBSKK010000063.1:0-10329 GCA_038256395.1 Cytophagales bacterium
AGAAATTCCGCGACTACGCCGACGCCCTCCGTAAGTACACCCACAGCTTCGAGAAGCCGATGGGCGAGGGCTTCGACGCCGCCGAAGTGACGGTGCCCGAGTACGCCGAAATCATATGTGCAACCCACAATGAAACCAGTTCGGGCGTACAGATGCGGGTCACCGATATTCATAAACTCAAAACCAAGTACCCCGACAAACTGCTGGCCGTGGATATGGTGTCGTCCGCACCCTACCCGGCGCTGGATTATGGTCTGGTGGATACCGCCTTTTTCTCGATCCAGAAAGCCTTCGGAATGCCCGCCGGGCTGGGCGTCTGGATTGTGAATGAGCAGTGCCTCGCCAAAGCCGAGCGCCTGAAACAGTACGACAGCCTGACCATCGGGGCGCACCACGATCTGCCGACGCTTTGGAAATTTGCCCTAAAACACGAAACTCCCGCCACGCCCAATGTACTGGCTATCTATATTTTAGGAAAAATTGCGGAAGACTTCAACCGCATCGGCGTCGAAAAGCTACGAAAGGAAACCGAACACAAAGCCGGACTGCTCTATAATCTGGTCAAGAAGCACGAGAACTTTGAAGCGTCGGTTAAAGAACCGCGCCTACAATCCCAAACGGTGGTGGTCGCCAACACCAAAATAGATTCGTCGACGGTCATCGGCAAGCTCAAAGAAAAAGGAATGATCATCGGCAGTGGCTATGGAGAATTCAAAGCTTCGCAGGTCAGGATTGCCAATTTTCCGGCCACTTCGGTAGAGCAGACGGAAGGGTTGTTGAAGGCGTTGGAGAGGTTGTTTTAGCTTAATAATTGATGTTACGCAAGTCTTTTGTTTACCCGAAGGAAATATTGCCTTGGTATTTTAGTTTGAGCGATTCTAGTTCTTTGAAAGCTGCTTGAATGGCCTTGAGATAGATTTTGCCTTTCAGGGCGAAATGGTTGAGTTTTTCACAGGTTTTCAGCCTTTCCAACTTGATGTAGGCGCATAGACTGGCAAAGAAGTGGGTACGCTGAGTCTGCACGGTTCTGGTGGGCGACTTTTGTAAAGAAGCATTGTTTTTCAGCGACTTATGGTAATCCTCAATTCCCCACCGTTCTTGGTAAGTTGAGAGGATGAATTGGTAGGTTTTAGTCAAGTCGGTACAGAGCAAATGCAGTTCGCCCTCGGAGCCATCTTTGTTAACGAAGATGTCTCTACAGATCAGCACGGGCTGCTCGACCGACCTGGTGTAGACCTCCCTCAGGTCGCCCGGATTCAGGCTCAATGTACTGATTTTAACGAACCTACCCGCTTCGGCGTACCGATTAGCTCGGTCTGACTTGGAGAGCGCCACCTCAAGGTTGGATTTGACGGCCCCGATCAGGTTTTTCTTGATTGAACGCACGTAATTGATGTTTTCTGAATTGGTGAACCAACTGTCGCAAAGCACCAGGGCGAACTTGACGGCATTCTTGTGAGCGGCCCGTAGCAGGTCGCGGAACATGTCGTTTTTGGTACGCTCCGAGCGCCAGCACTCCTTGTGGGTCTTGATGGTGCATTGCAAAGTCTTCAATACCAGCTCGAAGCCAACGGGAAGCTGGATGCCATTGCTACGGTAGAGCAGGCTGACAAAGTTAATCCCGTTGACATAACGGTCTTTACAGTGGTCGTAATGAGGACATATTAGGCCGTTCGAGTCCGTGTAGGGCTTCTCACTGATGCTGTCGTCCACAATGAGTAGTCCATCGTCGGATTCCATGCGGCGCACGTCACCCTTGACCAGCTTCCATAGTGCTTTGCTGTCGTGGTCGGGCTGGTTGAGAAAGCGCGTTACGGCATCGTGGCTTACTGCATTGTCAAGCATAGCGGACAAGCCAGTGGCACTGGTTTGCCCCAGGGAACTGATCAAATAATCAGTGTATAGATCAAGGTCTGTTTTCATCAGCCAAATTTAATTCCCTTTTTTTAGCTCACACAATAACTTTGCGTAACATCAATTAATAACAAACGCCAACAAACGAGAAATTGAAATGAAGACAGTCTATGAGGAAAAGTCAGCCATAGCCAACGTGGAGTCGATGGCCAAATGGATGGATTCCCGATTCACCATCCCAGGCACGAATATCAAGTTTGGTTTCGATGCCTTGATCGGATTGGTTCCCGGTGTCGGTGACTTTGCTACCCTGTTTATTTCCGGGTATATGATTACTATCTTAGCCAAAAATGGAGCCAGCCGATTATTGGTAGCCCGCATGGCCCTGAATATTGTGATCGATGCCGTCCTCGGGTCCGTCCCTATTTTGGGCGATATTTTCGATGTGGCCTTCAAGGCAAACATACGCAACACGAAACTGATGCGCGAGCATTATGTGGAAGGCCGTCACAAGGGCGGGGCCTGGAAGGTGATCGTCCCCGTCATGCTGCTACTCGCGCTGGTGGTTGGTGGGTTGGCGTGGGTGAGTATTAAATTTTTCGTTTGGGTGTTTAGCTGAATATTTGATCTTTCTCGCTACGTTTCTTTTATAACATAGATCCTCTTTTCAAGCCTTAGTCTGAGCATTTCCAATAACGCAGGAAGTTTCTCTTTTAATCTGGGAAGAACATTTCTGTGTACATCGATCACTATCACAGGCAGAGGTAGCAGAGCGAGGTTTTGTTGGTAGGGTAAATTTCTTGTCCACACAAATGAATACATCAAATTGGCATTCTGATGCCAAGGCAAGCAATCTTCCGTTTTTTACCCCATTCCAGGTCATATCTTTTACCGTACTAACTTCATGATAAGTTCCGGTAAATAAGTTTTTGAAACGTACGTCGATGTTTTCATCCAATAGTATTTTCATTGACGTGAAACTTCGTGTAATAAGTCAGCTGCTAGTTCGATAACAGCTTCGGCTTGTTCACGTTTTACCGTTGGGTAGCCTTCTAGAAAATCTTCCAGAGAGCTATATTCCAAATGGTCAAACAGCGTTTTTATTGCCACTCTTGTACCTCGAAATACGGGTGTGCCTCCTAAAATATCTTTCTCGACTGTTATAGTTTCTCGCAGTTGATTCATGTTTTTTTAGTTAAAACTCCCAATGTATGTCGTTGGTAATCTGGTGGATGTATAGACTAATGACTGGAATATCTACTATCAATAAGGTACACTATTGTCATTTATTATTCATTCAATTTTCAATAGGTCAAATCTATTCTATAACATTTGAACATTTTCTTCATAAACCCAGATGAGTGCTGTTCCATGTTCATTTTCAGGCGTTAAAATAATTTCTTTGTTCAGCAGAGTAGACAGATCAATCATATATTTTATCAACTTTTCGTGGTCTTCAAGCGAAATGAACTCTCTTGGGTCAATGTCGTTTTCTATTTCTGTATCGATAAAGAAATGAGCATTAATTTGAATTCGGTCTACGAATACCTTAGCAGTTGACCAAAAATCGTGTATTCCATCCCAATGTTCTTCTACAACGCCAAAATCGATTTTATTTTCAACATTACCCGATTTACCGTTTAACCATTCAACACGATAATTTTTATTTACATAATCAGACCACTTCTCCCAAAATTTTCTGTTAGTCTGAAGCACATAAATGTCGCGCCATGAACCATCCCAGTAGTAAATTTTATCCTTTAATTCTGTCCAGGTCATTTTTGACGCGTACGCTACTGTAATAAAAGTTCTTCCATCCGAATAGTGATGTACTCGATCGGGTCAGGTTCTTCTATGGGAAAATGCTCTTCCTCATACTTATTGACGATCATAGCCAGTATTTCCAGTTCGTCAGCTTCGGGTGTATCAAGTTCGGCCTCCCATAGTACCCAAATCCGGCGGAGTGCAGCCTGATAATCGGCTTCGGAGTGCATCAACTTGATTTCCGTAAGCTATCGCTTTGACGTATCGGGCGAAGGCATCAAACCAAAGTACGAACATACCGATTTATTGCTACACAGGCAACTACAATTACAAAGCAGTTACTTCAGCCCACTCAGCCCTTATACGCCCCCCCGAACTTTTCCCCACCGCAAAAGATTATCTGAGGTAAACCAATCCTCCATTCATTTGCGCCCCAACCTTCCCCCCAAAGACTCCACTTCCCAATCGCTCCGCAAACGGTTTTCGGCCTTGCAGAATCTGCCGCCTTTTTTTCGGCTGGTCTGGAATACCAATAAGCCTCTGACCGTGGGCAACGTCGTGTTCCGCCTATTGAAAGCCGGAATTCCGGTGGTGATGCTGTACATCGGCAAGGAAATCATCGATGAAGTGATCCGTCTCATTGGCAGCGGTGGCTCGCAGCGGTACTTGTGGACGATGGTGGCGGCAGAACTGGGGCTGACCGTTTTTTCGGATTTACTGAGTCGGCTTATTGGCTTGTGCGATAGTTTGCTGGGGGATTTGGTGGCCAATAAAACTTCCGTAGATTTGGTCCACCACGCGGCGCAACTGGATTTGTACCAGTTCGAGAATCCGGTTTTTTACGACAAGCTCGAACGCGCCCGCCGCCAGACGACCAGCCGGACGGTGTTGCTCACGCAAGTACTTTCGCAGGTGCAGGACATCCTTTCGCTGCTGCTGCTCGGGGCCGGGTTGGTAGCGTTCAGCCCGTGGCTGATTCTGATTTTGATCGTGGCGGTGATTCCGTCGTTTCTGGGCGAAACGCATTTCAACGAGCGCAGCTATTCCCTCACCCGCTCCTGGACGCCCGAGCGCCGCGAACTCGACTACCTCCGCTACATCGGGGCCAGCGCCGAGACGGCCAAGGAAGTGAAGGTTTTTGGGTTGGAAAAGTATCTGACGCAACGGTTCAAGGCGCTATCGGACGAATATTATTTGCAAAACAAAAAAATCGTCCTCAGCCGCGCGACCTGGGGCTACCTGCTGGCGGCTTTGGGGACGCTTGCCTACTACGGTGCCTACATCTTTGTCCTGCTTCAAACCCTCGCCGGACTCATCACCATCGGCACCATGACCTTCCTGTCGGGTTCGTTCCAGCGGATGCACGGGATGCTGCAGGGGATTATGAGCCGCTTTTCGAGTATTGCCGAGAGTGCGTTGTACTTACAGGATTTGTTCGACTTTTTTGCCATCGAACCGACTATAAAAGCCAATGCCAGCGGCGTTACCATTTCCAAGCCGATTCAGGAAGGCTTTACCTTCGAGAACGTCAGCTTTAAGTACCCCGACAGCGAACGCTGGGCGATTCGCAACCTGAGCTTTACGCTGCATCCCGGCGAAAAGCTGGCCCTGGTGGGCGAGAACGGAGCCGGGAAAACGACACTGGTCAAACTGCTGTCGCGGCTATACGAACCCACCGAAGGCCGCATTCTGCTGGACGGCCTGCCGCTGGAAGCGTACAGCCTGGCGGATTTGCGGGCCAACATCGGCATCATATTCCAGGATTACATTAAGTACGAGATGACCGTGGCCGAGAACATTGCCGTGGGCGACATCGAGCACCGCGACGACGACGAGCGCATCGCCGACGCCGCCCGCAAGAGTCTGGCCAGCGAGGTGGTAGCGCAGTTCCCGGCGCAGTTTCAGCAGGTGCTGGGCAAGCGTTTCAAGGACGGCCAGGAACTTTCCGGCGGCCAATGGCAGAAAGTGGCCCTGGCCCGCGCTTACATGCGCGACGCCCAACTCGTGGTGCTGGATGAACCCACCTCCGCCCTCGACGCCCGCGCCGAACACGAAGTATTTCAGCGGTTCAGCCGTCTCATCGAAGGCAAAATGGCCGTGCTGATTTCGCACCGCTTTTCTACCGTCAGGATGGCGGATCGGATTTTGTTTTTGGAAAATGGGCAGTTGCTGGAATTTGGCTCCCATGAAGAGTTGTTGCAGGTGAACGGCAAGTACGCGGAGTTATTTAATTTGCAGGCGCAGGGGTATATATAGGGTGAACAGAAATTTTGTATTTTTACCAAAAAAAGCCGTGTAACAGACAGCGCAATATGATATAGAAGAGCTGAACGACGAGTTAATCAGCACGATTCTGGCTCCGTTCAGAGGACGTCACGTCAAAATAGTAGTCGAAGAGGTGAAAGAAGAGCAACCTCTCAGCCAGCGGGAAATTTATAAAAAAGTGATGGAAGCTAAGAAAGGGTTTAAGGACGTAAGGGTTTCACCAGACATCGATTTATCTGACCTGGCAAATGAAGTGAATTTGTGATTTACTTCGACACAGATGTTTTGATCAACATGCTTGTGATTCAAGATTTAGAAAAGTATAAACATGCCAGCGAGCTTTATCAAGGCACGACGGATCAAGAAACGTACTTTATTTTACTGCTGTGTTTACAGGAAACGGGTTTTGTTTTGAACAAACTCGACCAAAAGGTGCAGGATATTGAAAAAATGTTGGCTTCCCTTATGCTGCACCAGCCTGTACGTTACGAGACTCCCCATTTTAAAAGGGCTATCGAAATAGCCTGCAAAGTCGGCTTTCAGAACATCAACGACTGTCTAAACACTGCCATCGCCGAGGAATATTGCGAAGAACTTTATACCTACATTAAGGCCGACCTCAAGCGGATTCATAAATACACTGAATTGAAGATTACGATCTTCTGATCTTGAACTCAGGCAGGGTAAGTCTTGGCTCCTCTACCTGCAGAATCGGCGATCATAGCAGCGCGACCAGCGACGTCCAGCCGGTTTGGTGGCTGGCTCCGAGTCCTTCACCCGTGTCGCCGTTGAAATATTCGTAGAACAGAATATAATCCTTGAAGTGCGGATCGGTCTGCTGCTTTTCGTTGTCGCCGTATATGGGTCGACGGCCCGCTTCGTCGCGCAGGAAAAGTGATTTCAGGCGCTGGGCCAGCTCATCGGCGGCTTGGTCGATTGTGACAAATCGCCCCGTGCCGACTGGCATTTCGATTTTGAAATCATCCCCGTAATAGTCATGGAAGCGCCGCATCGACTGAACCAGCAGGTAGTTGACGGGCATCCAGACCGGGCCGCGCCAATTGCTATTGCCGCCAAACATATTCGTGGTACTCTCGGCCGGAGTGTAGCTTACTTTGAAATACTGACCGTTCAACTGAAAATCGAAAGGGTCGGCTTCGTACACTTTGGAAAGTGATCGAATGCCATGGGGTGACAGGAATTCACTTTCATCGAGCATTCGATGCAGGAGGCATTTCATCCGATGGCCGCGCAAGAGGCTCAGCAAGTGCATATTATTTTCGCCCTTCACCCCTTCCCAGCGGCTCACGAGTGCTTCCAGGTCGGGGCGCTGGTCCATCAACTCAGCCATGTGAGCCACCATCCGGGGCAGCTTCAAGAATTTATCGTCGTGAATCACTTCGACGGCAATCAGGGGAAGTAAGCCCACCAGCGAGCGCAGCTTGAGCCGGGTCCAGCTGCCGTCGGCCATATGCAGCATATCATAATAAAAGCCGTCCTTTTCGTCCCATAGCCCGGTGTCTTGTACCTTCGCCATGTTGGCCATCGCCCCGGCTATGTAGAAGAAATGCTCCCCGAACTTTATCGCCATTTCCTCGTACACGGGTCGACTGTCGGCGAGCTCCATCGCCATCCGCATCATGTCGAGTGAGTACATTGCCATCCAACTGGTACCATCGGACTGCTCGAGCGAGCCCCCGCCGGGAACAGGAGCACTCCGGTCGAAGACGCCAATATTGTCCAGGCCCAGAAAACCGCCCTCAAAAATATTATTGCCTTCCTTGTCCTTTTGATTGACCCACCAGGTGAAATTGAAAACCAATTTTTGAAATGCCTGTTCCAGAAAATCCGTATCGGCCTCGCCCGTCGCTTCGCGATCCTTGTTGTAGATGTCCAGAGCGGCCATTGCGTGCACGGGCGGGTTTACGTCGCCGAAGTTCCATTCGTAAGCGGGCAGTTGACCGTTGGGATGCATGTAGCGTTCGCGCAGCAAGAGCAGGAGTTGTTCCTTGGCAAAATCGGCATCGACTGCTGCCAGCGCGACACAGTGAAAAGCTAGATCCCAGGCCGCAAACCAAGGATATTCCCACTTGTCAGGCATCGAAACGATGTCGGCCGCCCGTAGCTGATCCCAGTGCCAATTCCGCTGGCTCTTTCTTTGCTCGGGGGGTGCAGGGGCTCCTGGATCGCCCATCAGCCACCGGTGCACATCGTAATAGTAGAACTGCTTGGTCCACAGCATCCCGGCCATAGCCTGGCGTCTTACATTGGTTTCATCCTCCGATTTGGGGGCAAATTTGCTTTTATAAAAATCATCGGCCGCTTGCCGTTGGCTTTCCATAATTTTATCGAAGCGCTCGAAGGGACGAGTTTGCTGCTTCTTGGACAGCCGAAACCTTACCGACACGCTTCCGCCCGCCGGGACGGCTAAGGCATAATGCAGGGCGACTTTGGAGCCAGCGGGATTGGGGTTTACGGAGTCTTTGCGGCCCTGCACCACGTAGCCGTCGATGCCGTCCTTGGTATAAGGCGTGGCGCTCGGCGATCCGTACAGACGTTCGTTGTTGGTCTCGTTCTCGGTAAACAGTATTTCGGCTTCCCCGTCGATGTAGCCATAATAATCGCCCAGATCCACGGAACTAAGCAAGAGTTCGTTCTTGCCCACAACCGACCCGATGGGTCGGCGATCTTCGAGCTGCCATTCGGGCGTCTGGCGAAACCACAAAGTGGGCAGGATATGAATCGGAGCTTCGATGGTGCTCCGATTATATACTGTGTATAGGGCTAAAATATCATCTTCGGTATTTTTGGCGTATTCGATGAATACGTCGAAATATTCATCACCATCGAATACTCCGGTATCCATTAGCTCAAACTCCGGCTCCAACCGGGAACGACTACCGTTCTCTCTTATCAGACGTTCGTAGGGAAATGCACGCTGAGGATACTTGTAGAGCATCTTCATGTAGCTGTGCGAAGGTACGTTGTCGAGGTAGTAGTACATTTCCTTGACGTCCTCCCCATGATTGCCCTCGCCGTTGGTCAGGCCAAACAGGCGTTCTTTCAGGATCGGATCGCGCTCGTTCCATAGGGCCAAGGCCAGGCAGAGATGCTGCCCCTGGTCGCTAATCCCACCCAGACCTTCCTCACCCCAACGGTAGGCTTTACTCCGCGCCATGTCGTGGGTGATGTAGTTCCAGGCATCGCCACCAGCGCTATAGTCCTCCCGAATGGTACCCCACTGACGTTCGCTAAGGTACGGCCCCCACTCCCGCCAGGGACGCGGGGCTTTCATTTTTTCAAGTTCGCTCATAATAAATTAGCCGATTATCTCAAGCTTAAAAATACGACCATTTTGTCGGAGGAATCGGCAAAAGCGGAAGAATTTAGCTACTTTCCTAATCATCGGGGAAAAGTTGCGCCACTTTCGGTCAACCAAAACTTTCACCCCACTAGTGAAAGCCGCTGCTTGCGGTACCTCAATGCTATAAACGAAGCCGTCGCCGCGATGGTGATGGCAGCCCCAAGGCCGTAGGAAAGTTCGTGCGAGAGTTGGAAGCCTTCGGGAGCGATGAAAATGTAGGAACTGCACACCATCGTCATGAACACTGCCGGAAGGAGCGAAATCCAATAATTTTTATTTAGGTTGGAGAGATAAATGGTGATCGTCCACAGCACGATGGTCGCCAAAGTCTGATTGCTCCAGGCGAAGTACCGCCAGATAATCCCGAAATCCATTTGGGTGAGACCGAAGGCGATTACGAACAGCGGAATGCTAATCCACAATCTTTTGACCAGCGTTTTTTGACTGACCTTGAAGCTGTCGGCGATGATCAGCCGAGCTGACCGGAAGGCCGTGTCGCCCGAGGTGATGGGCGCGGCTACGATGCCCAGCAGGGCCAGGATGCCGCCGACCGGGCCGAGCATATTGAGGGAGATTTCGTTGGCCGCCCAGGCCGCGTTGTTGTTGTTGGCCAGCATGGCCGCGTTCAGCTCACCCACGGAGCCAAAAAACGTCATGGACACCGCCGCCCACACCAGGGCCACGACGCCCTCGGTGATCATGGTTCCCGAAAAGATCATCTTGCCCGCAGATTCGTTGCCCATGCAGCGGGCCATCAGCGGCGATTGGGTGGAGTGAAATCCTGAAATGGCCCCGCAGGCGATGGTGACGAACAGCATCGGAAACAGCGGCGTTTTATCCGGGTTAGTCGTCATATTTCGGAGGGTGCTGCCTGTGATTTCGGGAATATGGTAGCCGCCCGTAAATAAGGCGATGAGCAGCCCGACTGCCATAAGCAGCATAGCTACGCCAAAAATGGGGTAGAGTTTGCTGATAAACTTGTCGATGGGAAGCAGGGTGGAGAGTAGGTAATACACCAGAATAATGCCCACCCAGCCCCACAGGGACATGAAGCCGCCGGTCATGCCGTCGATGATTTTGGC
>JBBSKK010000064.1:0-10302 GCA_038256395.1 Cytophagales bacterium
GACCCGCGAGACGATGGAGCAGTGCCTGCGGGCTTTGGCCGAGTCGGACATCCCGACCGTGGACCTGACGGGCGGTGCGCCCGAGATGAATCCCAATTTCCGCTGGTTTGTGGAGCAGTGCCACGCCTTGGGACGGCACGTGATGGTGCGCTGTAATCTGACGATCATCGTGGCTAATCCCAAGTACCACGACCTGCCGGAGTTCTACCGCGACCACGGCGTGGAGGTGGTGAGTTCGCTGCCCTTTTACAACGCTGATAAAACCGACCGCCAGCGTGGCACGGGTGTGTTCAAGGATTCGGTGCGGGCCTTAAAAATGCTGAACGCCGTAGGTTATGGCATGGAAGGCTCGGGGCTAACGCTCAACCTGGTCTATAACCCCGCCGGGGCATTCATGCCCGGTAGCCAGGAAACGCTGAAGCGGCAGTTCAAGCGGGTGCTGCGCGACGAGTTCGAGATCGAGTTCAACGATCTGTTCGCCATCACCAACATCCCCATCAGTCGCTACCTCGACTACCTGATCTCATCGGGCAATTTTGAGGGCTACATGGAGAAACTCGTCAATTCCTTCAATCCCGTCGCTGCCGAGGGCGTCATGTGCCGCAACACCGTGTCGGTGGGCTGGGATGGTTACCTGTTCGACTGCGATTTTAACCAAATGCTGGAACTGCCCGTATCGACACCCGCCCACCAGCACATCCGCGATTTTAACACCAGAGTACTCGCCCAGCGTGAAATTGTCCTCAATCAGCACTGCTACGGCTGCACTGCCGGGGCGGGGTCGAGTTGCGGCGGGGCGACAGCTTAGTTTTCGGTCAACGGTTGAGGATGTCGCAGATTGGAAGAGGCCGTTTTATGCGTTGAAAAACTATGCCCAGAAATTAACTGTCTGGAAATCAAGAAAATTATAGAATAAAAGTGTCCGATTTCAAACCAAAGTGTTCGGAATCGGACACTTTTCTATGGGCTTCATCGTGCTAACTCCCTACTTCCGCAGCTTAAACTGCCAGGCCGAAAACCCCACGTACAAATAAGTTGCCCGCTGGGCGTCGGGGTCTTTGCGGTTGAGGAAGCCGCCGATGTTGCTGAACCCCGCGTGGATGGGACCAAACCGCGCCAGCGCACCTACCGTAACTTTTTGGTTGCCTTCGATGAAAGTCAGCGGCAGCGAGAAGTCCGAGTCCTCATTCTCGAAGCGGGGCGTGATGATGAAGGCATCGGGCTGGGTCATATCCAGCGGACTTTCGGGCGCGACTCCGTAGCGTTCGTTTCGGGCTACATTCAGAAAAAAGGATTTGACCAACTGCACATCCACGTCCCAGTGCAGGGCGGCGGGCAGGCGGGCGTCGCGCAGCAGGGTGGATTCTTTTTGGACGGGCAGTACTTCGGCGAAGCCCTCCGAGCCCCGGTCGGCGATGGTTTCAAGTTTTTTTTGGCCGATCACCGTGCGGCTTTGGCTGCCGGAAACCACCCGGCTGTCGGGGCTTTGGTAGCGGATGCTGCCCAGGTCGGTGAGGGAGGCCGAAAAGCGCAGCAGGTAGCCGGGCCGGGCGTCGTCGTCCGTTTCCAGGTTGTGCCAGTACGAACCCAGCTCGTAGGTTGCGCCCAGGTCGTAGGCCCAGCCGCTGCCATATTTTTGGGTGTCAGTGAGTTCGCCTAGCTTCAAGGGAGTACTAGGGTAGGTGTAACCGCTTTCGTAGGCGAAATTATTCAGTACCAACTCTTTCTCGTTCGCTTCGCCACTTGGCACAGCGCGTATTTCGTAGTGATCCGCCGCGGCTTTCAAGTAACTGGCCCTGGCCCCAAAAATGTACTTTGCAGTAGCGCCGACTTTCAGCTTGTGCGAACGCCAGTTGACAAGTTGCAACCCGTAGGAAAAGCTGGTTTCCGAAAAACTCTGTTGACCGAGGTCGAAGTCGCCCCACTCGCCTGCGCCAGTTGGCGTGTCGGGCGTGTCGAGCCGCTTGAAGTACATCCGGCGGATTTCCTGCGGCAAATTATGGCCGTACACAAAGCCGCGCGACCGCAGTTGCAGGGCAAAGCCGTGGTTTTTCCCCACCGAAAACATCACCGAAGGTAGTCGCACCTCGCTCGCCACATACAGCGGGTCGCCCTGCGATACGGAACCCATCGTCCGCGAGCGACCGTAAAGTCCTTTGGTCGAGTGCGGCACAAGCTGGGGATAGAGAAAGGCGTTTGTCCCAAAATAATAAAAGTACCGATTGTTGACCGTGCTGCCGACCGTAATCAGGTTGATCTGCCACTTGTAGCGCGAACCCGCCAGTACAGCCGGATTCTGGGTGGCGCGGTACAAGCCGCCGTAGTTGCTGATCGCCAGGCCGGGAATTTGTTGGGCCCTCGCCGAACCAGCGATTAAAATAAAAAAGAGGGAGAAAATTTTGAGAACATCCTTCACGAAATTCGGGCGGCGTTTAGTGTGAGTTTTCCTTGATTATCGTACAGAATCAACTCCTGCTCGACGAGTTTCTGCACGACTTGCAGCAGTTTTTTTTCGGGTACTTTACCAAAAGCCTCGCTAAGCGGACGCGGAGCCGTTGGGCCATTATCATGGAGGTAAACGACCAATTGCTGCCGCAACACGTCCGAATCTTCGTGAATGGTTGCGGATTTCTGCCGTTTAAGGCAATTGTCGCAGACGCCGCAGGGTTCGCCGTCGCGCTCGTCGAAGTAGTCCAGCAGCAGTAGGGTGCGGCATTGCGTCGGGTGCTGGGCGTAATGCACCACCGCGCCGACCTTGCGCAGGTCGCGCTCTTTTCTTTTTTCTATTTCAAAAATATTGAGCGGCAAATGCTCCGCGTCGAAGCGAGGTGTCATGAACGTGAGTTGGGGCTGGTCGCGACGTTTTTCGTAGTCGATAATCTCACGCTCCTGCAAAAACCGCAGTTTGTTGGCCACCTCCGGCAGTTGGGCGTAAAAGGCGCGGCCAATCTCGCCCTCCGAAATCCTGACGTACTCCGAAAACAACTCCCCACCGTACATCCGCAGTAGCATTTTTAGGAAGGGATCGTAGTCGGGGTAGCGAATCTGGAAATCGTACAAATGCTGCTTGTCCACCAGCAAATGCATCTTCGACGACTCGTTGATGGCATCGCTAAGTTGCACGAAACCTTCCTCTTCCAGCAATTTGAGGGCATAGTGCGTCTCCGACAAGTCCAGTCCAAAAGTGTTGATGAACTCGTGCATATCCAGGCTATAACTCGTGTATTCGCCCCCGCCCACGGCCAGTTTGAAGTAGTTGGCCAAAGCCTGATACGTCCGCCGCAAGGTTTGGATGGGCGGGTACTGCCGCTCCACGGCCTGGGCGAGGTCGTCGGTGTCCTTGTGGTTGTAGAGAGCCACGGCATAAGCTTTTTTGCCATCGCGCCCGGCGCGTCCGGCCTCCTGGTAGTAGGCTTCCAGGCTGGCGGGCAGGTCGAGGTGAACGACGGAGCGGACGTCGGGCTTATCGATGCCCATTCCGAAGGCATTGGTCGCTACTACTACCCGCGTTTGGCCACGCTGCCAGGCCGTTTGCTTGGCGCTACGGTCGGCGTAGAGAAGGCCCGCGTGGTAGTAGTCGGCGCGGACTTTCTGGCGCGTGAGCCACCCGGCTACCTGCTCCGTCCGGCGGCGGGTGCGGACATAGACGATGGACGTGCCGGGGACGTTGGTCAGGATTTGCAGCAGCTTACGTTCCTTGTTTTCTTCGTAAAAAGTCGAATAGGAAAGATTGGCGCGGGCAAAAGACTGCCGAAACACCTGTGGCTGCTTCATTTCCAGCTTGTCCAGAATATCCGCCTGCACCTCCGCCGTGGCCGAGGCCGTGAGGGCGATGATGGGAACGCCGGGCAACAAGTCGCGGAACTCGGCGATGAGCAGGTAGGAAGGGCGGAAGTCGTAGCCCCAGGCCGAAATGCAGTGCGCCTCGTCCACGGCCAGCAGCGACACCTTCATGCGCTTGGTGCGCTCGATCATGATCTCGGTCCGCAGCCGCTCGGGCGACACGTACAGAAACCGCAGCCCGCCGTGGACGCAGTTGTCGAGCGTGACGTCGATCTCGCGGCGGCTCATGCCCGAGTGAATCGCCGCCGCCTGAATGCCCCGCTTTTTAAGCTGCTCGACCTGGTCTTTCATCAGGGCAATCAGCGGCGTGACCACGATACAGACCCCCTCCTCCCGCGCCAAAGTCGGCACCTGAAAGCACAGCGACTTGCCCCCACCCGTGGGCAGCAACAACAGCGTGTCGCGTCCCGACAGCACCGACTGCATAGCCTCCTCCTGCACGGGGCGGAAGGCGTCGTAGCCGTAGTACTGCTTCAAAACGGGTAGGAGGTCGGTCATGGATGTAAAATGTGGTACGGGCGTCTCGCAAGTTGTCAAATCTTCTCTAAACCACCCGTGAAAGAATGTTTTTCCAAAACAAAAATTTAATAACGATGCGGAGGTGGTTGCCGTTTTTAACGGCACTGATCGAATGATTGTGGAATAGGCATTCGCGGCTGAACAGGATTATCCGCCAGAATGATTTGCTGGAATAATCCGTTAACTTACTTTTAGTGTAGTTTTCCAGGCATTTATTGATGGATGAATTATCTTGTAAAGACTTGCCCCAGAGAGGCAGCACCTCAGTAGCGAGAAGAATTAGCCTAAGATCAGCAGGCCCGTAGGGGCGACACCTTAGTGCAAAACTTGTCATTTTATGACTTAATTCACCCATCAATAATCCTATAAGATGATGACTTACCAAATCATCCTCATCCACCCCAAGGTAATCCTTCTGTTACAGGATTTGGTCGAACTTGAATTGATTTCTATTGTGGAAAGTCAGGCAGAAGCTTTTCAGAAAGAAGCGGTAAGTGTGCAAAGAAATACCCCCAAAAGATCGTCAACTGATGACGATATTATTGAACAGGGCTTTCTTATAAAAACTTATTTCGTCCAGAATTGGGTCTTTTGCATCACCAAGGAAATAAGAAAGTAGCTATTTTAGTGCTGGTTCAGGCTCAGCTAAGTGCGAAAGTAACTAAATACGGCTCGTCTTCATGAACTTTTATCATATTTTATATAATTATACGGGCCTTTGTTTTTTATAAGAAAGCCCTGTATTATTGAATGAACCGAAGTTAGGTAAGAAAAGGGGCTGGAAGGCTCATCATGGTAGGAGTAAAAGCTTACCGACCTCACCCAAAAAACTTCTTCCGCTCGATCATCTCCTCCACCACCTCTGGCACCAAGTAGCGAATGGAGCGCCCGTTCCGCAGGCTCTCTCTAATAAACGTCGCCGAAATATCCAGCAGCGGCGCGGCCACAAAAGTAACGCGCGGGTGGTCGCCGAAGTCATGAGTCGCTGCGTTTGGGCGTGGATAGACGTAAAGCCCGACGTATTCCAGGATTTTTTCGTGATTTTTCCAGTTGGGGAATTGCGCCAGGTTGTCCTCGCCCATGATGAGCCGGAACTCGTGCTGCGGATACTTTTCCAGCAGCCGGATGAGCGTGTCGATGGTGTAGCTGGGCCGGGTGAGGTGAAACTCGAAGTCGGTGGCTTTCAGGCGGGCGTTGTCGGCGATGGCGCGTTCGACCATGTCGAGGCGGTCGAATTCATGCAGCAGACTTTTATTTTTCTTGAAAGGGTTTTGCGGACTCACCACAAACCAGACTTGCTCCAAATCGGTGGTGGTGGCCATCGTGTTGGCGATGATGAGGTGGCCAACGTGGATGGGATTGAAAGAACCGAAAAACAGGCCGATTTTCATTTTGTAAAATCTTCAACCAGTCGCTCGGCCTTGCGGAGGGTGGCTTCCAGGTCGTCGTTGACCAGCACCTCGTCGAATTCTTTCTCGAAACTAAGCTCGTAGCGCACCTTGGCCATTCGCACGGCCAACGTCGCGTCGGTTTCGGTTCCCCGGAAATTGAGACGGCGTTTGATTTCTTCTTCGGACGACACCTTCACGAACACCGCCATAGCGCGGTCGCCGTAGGCTACGTTGAGTTTCAAGCCGCCCTACACGTCCACGTCGAACAGCACATGCTTGCCTTCGGCCCAGAGACGTTCGATTTCTTCCCGGAGTGTTCCGTAGTAGTTCCCGGCATAGACCTCTTCCCACTCGGCGAAGCCTTTGGCGGCAATTTTTTCGCGAAATTCCGTAACCGATAGAAAATAGTAATCGCGGCCGTTCACCTCGTAGTCGCGGCGGAGGCGGGTACAGGCAGAAACGGAAAAAGCAAGTCGTTGGGGAAAGGTATCGAGAAGGTGCCGGACGATGGTCGTCTTACCGGAGCCGGAGGGAGCGGAAAAAATGAGGAGTTTTCCTTCCACCTTCGGCTAGTAATTGAGTTGGGCTTTGATAGCGGCCACCAGTTTTTCGGGGCAGGGGCGGCGCTCTACTTTATTTTGGAGGGATTCCTTGATGCACTTTTCGAGGTGGTAGGTCTTGATGCAGGGCATGCACTTGTCCATGTTTTGGCGGAAGTGTTCCTTGTCCTCGGCGTTGGCCTCGCCGTCCAGAATCATCTGGATCATTTTCATGCACTCGGCATGGTTCTCGCACTCGTGCTTCATGGGCTGAGCCAGTTCAGCCTTGGTTATTTTAGATGATACATTCATCGCGGAATCGGGTAATCGTAAAACCAGTAGTAGTGATACAGTTGCCCCTATAACCGAAAGCCCCGCAAAAAAAGTTTCAGCCTTTATGCATCGTAGCCCATCGAATCGGCGTAGTCGCGCAATTTTTCTTTTAAAAGATTCCGGGCGCGGTGCAGCCGCGAGCGTACCGTGCCAATGGGGATATCCAGGATTTTTGCCATTTCCTCATAGGTGAAGCCCTCGATGTCACAAAGAATAATGACCGTACGGAAATCAACAGGCAGCGAATTAAGGGCGTTGGCCACCTCATCGCCGATCATGTCCTGCACCGAATCGGTGCGCAGGTCCACGGTATGCGATGCGTCGGCGTCCTCGGAATTATAGGTCGTTTCGACCTCCTGATAATCGACCTTGGCGGGCTGCTTGCTCTTCTTCCGGTAGTCGTTGATGAAGCTGTTTTTCAGAATGCGGAAGAGCCACGCCTTGGCGTTGGTGCCTTGCTCAAAGGAGGTGATGAACCGAAAAGCCTTTAGATAAGTATCCTGCACCAGATCGTTTGCGTCGTCCTCGTCGGTGGTGAGCCGATAGGCGAAGTTGTACATCGAGTCTATGTGCGGCATGAATTCACGATTGAAAACGTCGTGCTTCTGCGTATCTGTGTAAACTCTCTTCTTAGGTGCTTCTGACATGATGACTGGCATAGGAATGCACAATTTACGAATTTTAGAAATAGAGCCAAACGTCGCCCATCTTTAAGTGACGAACGGTGCTTGGAAACAACCAGCAGCAGATTATCATGGGACAGGATGGAAGGGTAAATTAAAGCTACCAACTCCTAGACCGGGAAATGGTTTACTGATAAAGGGCAAACCGGACATACAAATTATATCAAAATTCGCGCCAACCCTAAAAAAGACAGCCAAAATGTCAGCGGGCGCAGGCGGCTAACGCTTGGAAAATAGCTGAATTATGACAATCAGCAGCGTCGTGAAAGCCGTACTTGCCACGATGCGAAGCAGGGTGTAACCCAACATTCCGAAATGGCTCATCTCGATAAAAAACAGCGCGGCGTGGTGAAGCAGCACTAGGGGCAGCAGGTACGTCAGGAAAGTGCCGAGACCTAATTCGCTCAGTGAAATCTCCACGCGGTCAGTTGCACCTTTGGCTTCCAGTTGAAGATCGACCCAGAAAGGTTTCAGATAGGCAATGAGCAGCGTGGCCGCAGCGTGCAGTCCGAGGGTATTGTAGAAAACATCCACCACTAAGCCCGTCAGAAACCCCAAAATGAGTAAAAATGTGCGGTTTACCTCGGTGGGTAGCAGAAGAATTGCCCCAATATAGACGAAGCAAAAGGCATAGTTGAACAGCACGATGTTGCGCGTGATCAGGATTTGCAGCAACACGTAAAATGCAAACCACAGGGAATAGCGTATGATTTCACCCAGGCTCATCGGCGTTCTTCGTCTAGGGGTTGTTGCAGGGCGTCCTGCTCGGGCTTGAGGCGGTTCAGCACCACGTACACGTAGGACAGGTTGCTGAAATCGGTCGCAACGTCGAGGTCAATGTCGTAAAAGGTTTGGTCGGGTCGGATTCTGACGCTCCTGACCGTCCCCACCATAATGCCCGGCGGAAAGACGGAATTGAAATTTGAAGTAACTGCCGAATCACCCTTGATGACTTTCTTGTAGCGCGACACGTCCATCATCGACACCAACGTCGGATCTTTGCTCTGCCAGCGGACGGGGCCGATCTCGTCGCTGCGCACCAGCCGCGACGACACCATAAACTGCGAATGCAGAATGGAGGTGACCACCGAGTAGTGTTCGGAGCAGGAACGCACCTTGCCCACCACCCCCGTGGCCGAAATCACGCCCATACCGGGCGCAATGCCATCTTCTGTACCCTTGTCGATGGTAATGTAGTTGTTGGCCCGGCTGATTTCAACCATAATGGCTTTGCCGACCACGAACTCGAAGCGATTGGCAAACAGCGAGTCGGGATGGTAGTCGGCGGGAGCGCCCACCGGGCTTCGTTCCTGCAACTGCGCTACGAGTGCGTTGAGTTTGACATTCTCCTGGGCCAGATTTTCGTTGATGTCGCCAAGACGGGTGTACTCCCGAATAGAGTTGGACACCGTCAGCAGCTTGGCCACGTAGAAATTCGACGTGTTGAAGTACGTGGCTCCCCAATAGGAATTGCTCTGGACGAGTAGCCAAAAACTGAACACTTCCAGCAGGACGAAAAAGATAAAGTTGCGGTTCCGGGAGAAGAACTCAACGAGTTGCAGCATGAGCCGGGGAAAAGCTTGGCGGCCGAAAAATTAAGGGGTCGGGTACTAGGTAATCAGAACCGGCTTGTAAAGTTCGAGGTTTTTCAGGACATCGCCCGTACCGATGACCACCGCTTTCAGCGGCTCGTCGGCCACGTGGATGGGCAGCTTGGTCTTGGCAGCCAGGCGTTTGTCCAGCCCGTGCAGTAAGGCTCCGCCGCCGGTCAGGTGAATGCCGTTGTGGTAAATGTCCGCCGACAGCTCGGGTGGCGATATTTCCAAAGCCTTCATCACGGCTTCCTCGATCTTGGAAATGGATTTGTCGAGGGCGTAGGCAATCTCGCTGTACGTCACCTTGATTTCTTTGGGAATGCCCGTCATCAAGTCGCGGCCCCGAATTTGGTAATCATCGGGCGGCACGTCCAGTTCGGGCATGGCCGAGCCGATGGCGATTTTGATCATTTCGGCGGAGCGCTCGCCGATGAGCAGGTTATGCTCACGGCGCATGTAGTCCACGATGTCGCGGGTAAACACGTCGCCGGCAATGCGTACTGATTGCTCACACACGATACCAGACAGGGCAATCACGGCGATTTCGGTGGTACCGCCGCCGATGTCCACGATCATCACGCCGTTAGGCTGGGTAATGTCGATGCCGATGCCGATAGCGGCGGCGATGGGTTCATGTACCATATAGACTTCCTTGGCCCCGGCGTGTTCGGCGGAGTCTTTCACCGCGCGTTTTTCCACCTCGGTGATGCCCGAGGGAATGCAAATCACCATGCGGTGCGAAGGCGTGAAAAAGCTGCGGCCCGGATCGATCATCTTGATCATGCCCCGAATCATCATTTCTGCCGCCGTGAAGTCGGCAATCACGCCGTCTTTCAGTGGCCTTATCGTCTTGATGTTGTCGTTTGTCTTTTCGTGCATCTGCATGGCCGTGTGGCCAATCGCCAGCACCTTGCCCGTCGCCTTATCGATCGCAATGATCGAAGGCTCATCCACTACCACTTCACCCTTGCTGATTATTAAAGTATTGGCCGTACCCAAATCTATCGCAATATCACTCGTCAAAAAGTCAAACAATCCCATGTTTTATCCGTAAAAAATCAGCTTTTGGTTAGAAGTCCGCAAAATTAGTGATTATTACCCACAAACAAAGGTCTTTGTGTAAATAACCCAAGTGCCTAACTTTCAGAGATTAGGTACTCCACACGAGTATCTCTTATTCTTCTTTTTTGCAAAAACGCTTACCTTTACGACCTATGGGAATCAGAGCCTGGCTCAGCCGACCGCTGGCCAACTACACCGTCAAAAAACAACGCCGCTGGATGGCCGACGGCCCCGCCGTGCAAGCCGCCTGGCGCGAGCAGTTGGTAAACAAAGCCGCCAATACGCGCTTTGGCAGAGATCATTTTTTTCAGGAAATAAAAACCTACGACGAGTTCAA